>JACDAU010000058.1 GCA_013695265.1 Chloroflexia bacterium | reverse complement strand
ACGGAGCATTCCATGTCCCTGCCTGAGCAGATACTGGCCATACAAAACGGCGCGCTTGACCATCTTTCCACGGTCGATACCACGCAGGAACTCGAAGATTGGCGCGTTCAGTATCTCAGCCGCAAGGGTGAGCTCGCGGCGGCTATATCTCGCCTTGCGGACCTCACTCCCGAGGAACGGCGGAGCGCGGGGCAGGCCGCCAACCATGCGAAGGCGGCACTGCATGACGCGCTTTCCGCAAAGAGCGCGGACCTTAAGGCCGTTGCCCAACGTGATAGCGCGCTAGACGTCACGTTGCCGGGCATAGCGCCAGTCGTTGGTGGCCTGCATCTCACGAGGCAGACCTTGTACGAGATCACCCGTATCTTCATGGGTATGGGCTTCAAGGTCTTTGAGACGAACGAAGTGGAGTCGGACGAGTACAACTTCGGCTTGCTGAACCTGCCGCCCGATCATCCTGCCCGCGATATGTGGGATACCATGTACGTGAGTGACGATGTGGTGCTTCGGACGCATACCTCGCCGGGACAGATACGAGCGATGCGCCACTTCAATCCCGAGCCGTTGCGGGTTATCCTGCCCGGCAAGTGCCATCGGTATGAGGCGGTCGACGCGAGTCACGAGAGTATGTTCTATCAGGTGGAGGGTCTTGCAGTGGGTGAGGGAATCACCCTCGCCAGTCTCAAGGGGGTGTTTGAGGCGTTCACCCAGCAGATGTTCGGCGCCGACCGCAGAGTACGCTTCCGCGGATCGTACTTCCCCTTTACTGAGCCGAGCGTCGAGATCGACATCACATGCAACTGCCTGGGAGCTGGCTGTGCTGTCTGCAAGGGCACGGGCTGGCTGGAGGTTTCCGGTGGGGGGATGGTACACCCTACGGTACTGCGAAACGGTGGCTACGACCCGGACATCGTTAGTGGGTTTGCGTTTGGCATGGGGGTCGAGCGTAACGCGATGCTTCGACACGGCATCGACGATATCCGACACGTTTACGCAAACGACCTGCGCTTCCTGAAGCAGTTTACGTAGCATGGACACACTGAGGATCACGGGGACGATATGAGAGTACCGATTAGCTGGCTACGGGAGTACATCGATCTGGATCAGCCCGTGGCCCAACTCGCGCACCTGCTCACGATTGCGGGACTTGAAGTGACGGGTATTGAGGACACGGGTAGCGGCTGGGACCGTGTGTTCGTCGGCGTCGTCGAGCGCATCGAGCGCGTGCCCGAGGCCGATCGCCTGGTGCTTGCCACTGTGAATTATGGGATCGATACCCTAGCAGTCGTTACTGGCGCGCCGAACATCGCGGAGGGGCAGAAGGTCGCGATTGCGCTGGAAGGCGCGATGCTAGAGGATGCATACGCCGAGACGCCGCGCAAACGCAAGCTGAAAGCGACGAAGATCAAAGGCATCCGCTCCGAGGGAATGGTTTGTTCCGAGCGTGAGTTGGGACTAAGCAGCCAGCACGAGGGAATACTCGTGCTCGACGGCGGCACAACCGTTGGGGCGCCGCTTGCAGAAGCCATTGGCGAGCACATACTGACGTTTGATTTGCCCAACAACCTCGCTTACGCAAACAGCGTCGTGGGCCTTGCGCGCGAGATCGCGGCCATCACCGGAGGCGTCTTCAAGGAGCAGCCGACGCCGGACCTTGCCGCGCCGGGTGCCGCGACAACGGCGACCGTTGAGAGCAAGCGCCTCGCAGGGCGGTATCTCTTGCAGCGGCTGGACAACCTCGTCATTCGGCCATCGTCCTCCTATATTCAGCAGCGGCTCCAGGCGAGCGGTATGCGGGCGATCAACAACGTCGTGGACGTGACCAATTACGTGATGCTCGAGTACGGCCAGCCGCTGCACGGGTTCGACCGGGACACCATCAAAGGTGATGTCGCCGTGCGGGCGTCGCACCAGGGCGAGGAGTTTGAGACGCTGGACCACCAGCGTCGTCCGATGCCCCTCGGCACAATCATGATCGCGGACGCAGCACGAGCCATCGGCATCGGTGGCATCATGGGTGGGCTCAATACTGAGGTGACCGAGCGCACAACCTCGATCTTGCTGGAGTCGGCCACATTCGATGCGATTCAGATCCGCCGCTCCGCGCGCGCAATGGGGCTGCGGACAGAGGCGTCGGCGCGCTTCGAGCGCGGTCTGGATCCCGAGCTTGCGCCGTTGGCCCTGGCGAGGGCGGTGGAACTCCTTGTGCGGGAAGCAGACGCCGTCCCGGTTGGCGCGCCGTACGACTGGTATCCGGCGCCGCCACAACGGGTGACGATTGAGTTGCGCCATGCCGAGGTGAAGCGCCTGCTGGGCGTAGATGTTGTGCCTGAGGAGATGGAGCGCATTCTCCGCTCCCTGGAGTTCGATGTTGTGTCACGGCCGGATCGAATGCTGGTAACGCCGCCCAGCTACCGCCAGGATGTCACACTCCCCGCCGACCTGGTGGAGGAGATCGGGCGCATCCGGGGCTATGACGAGATCCCAGCGACGCTGCCGTCGGGCGCGCTGCCGGTGCAGCGAAGCGAAGAGGCGGCGTTGCTGGAGCGCGCGGCCCGCGAATGGCTCGCGGCGGCGGGGTTGCAGGAGGTCATTAACTACGATCTGACGTCCCTCGCCGTCCTGGAGCCGTTCCGCGTCCTCTCCTCCGTCGAGGGTCCGGCCTTGTGGCAACCGGCGGAGCGCCTCGTGAGAGTCCGCAATCCCATGACGACGGAGCGCGAATATCTGCGCCCGTCCCTGCTGCCGGGTCTTTTGCAGAACGTTCGCGATAACCTCCGTCACCAGGAGGCGGTCTTGCTGTATGAGTTGGACCGTGTGTTTGTGCATCAGGGCGACGATCTTCCACTTGAGCCGAAGCGGTTGGCTATCGCGTTGACCGGGCTGCGCAGGCCCAGTTCTCCGCACCTCGCGGACGGGGAGGTGAACCTGTACGATCTCAAGGGAGTCGTGGATGGGCTGTTGACTGCGCTCCGTATTTCCAGGTACGCGATGATTGCGGGCGCCGAGCGTCCAGCCTCGCTTGGCGTCGAGATAGACGGCCGCTGCGCGGGCTTTGTTTCGGTGCTGGATGTTGACCTCCTTGCTCGACTGGACATTGACCGCCCCGTTGTCGTGGCGGAGTTGGACTGGGAGATGTTGCTCTGCGCTGGTACGAGGGCAACCACCTTTGCTGCCTACTCCCGCTTTCCATCGGTCCGGCAGGATGTCGCGATACTGACACAGGACAGCGTGCCCGCTGCTGCGGTGGAACAGGTGATCGCTCGATACGGCGGGCGCAACCTTCGAGGTTGGCGCCTGCGCGAGGTGTACCGCGGCGCTCCGCTACCCGAGGGCATGAAGAGCCTGCTGTATGGCCTGGAGTTCCAGGCGGATGATCGGACCCTCACGGAGGCAGAGGGCACGAAGGGTCGGCGCGCCATAGAGCGCGGCCTGCGCGAGCAGTTGGGCGCGGAGATCCGTGGGGCCAGTCAACCATGAGTCGCCTCGTGCGGATGAGCTCGTGAGGCCCCCCAGCAGGTCATCCGTCAACCCACTCGCTGCCGTGCCAGCGGAGAACGCCTTGAGACTCCATCGAAACGAGAACCCGTACGGCTGTTCTCTGCTCGTGCAGGAGTCTCTCTCGATTCACGACGGATTCGCTCAACGCCCCGGTCCGATACCGCAGGCGCTGCTGCAAGCCGTTGGCCGGCACATTGGCCGTCCAGCCTCCGACCTCTACCTCACCAATACGCCGTTCGAGCTTCTGGAGCGCGTCCTACGAGTCTGCGCGGAGCCGGGTGATAGCGTTATCGCGTATACACCCCACACGCCGCAGTTTACGCAGGCAGCACGGAATGCGGGGCTAAGTGTGCTCGCCGCACCGCGTGTCGGCGGCAAGGTGACGGCGACTCAGGCGCTACGCTTGCGGAGCGCGACGGCAAACACGATCTTCCTCGGCACACCGAACGATCCAACCGGCGATGTTGCCAGCCCACTGGAAGTGCTGACGCTTCTGCGCTCGGGCGCGACCGTGATCGTCGACGAGATGTATGCGGAGTTCACTGAGAAGGGACTGGGAATCCTGGTTGGCGAGTTTCCCTCGTTCATCTCGCTGCGAAGCTTCGCGCCGTGGGCCGGCCTTTGGGGCATTCCAGTCAGCTACGCCGTGGCGGCGCATGAAACCGTGGCCAGGATCGACGACGTGTGGCCGCAAGCGGGACTCACTGCGGCATCACGCATCGCCGCCGGAGCGTCGCTGGATGATGCTGCGCTGCTGTTGAACCGGGTGAAGCACATGCGTCTCGAACGCGCGCGACTGTACCGCCGCCTGCGGAAGTTGAACTTCGTGCAGCCGGTTCCCTCCCACGGCCCCTTTATGCTGTGCGAGGTTACGCGCGGAGAACCAGAGCGCATCGTGGAACTCATGGGGGAAGAGGGCGTGCTGATCCACTGGTGCGAAGAGGATGGACTGTCGACTCACCTCCGAATCTCCGTCGGCACCCCGCAACACACGGACATGCTCATGACCGTCATGTGCCGCATCGCCGTTCGCCTTTAGACCGTGGACGCGATTACACATCGCCGCTCCGTTTGGGCCTGGGTCACGACACGCGGAGGCAGTCCGACTGGAGTTGCAGCAGGTGGTCGATCCCGTCGTCGGCCATGGAGAGGATTTCGAGCAGGGCATCGCGGCGAAAGCCAGCGCGCTCTGCCGTAGCCTGCACCTCGATGTATTCGCCTCGATTGGTGCGCACGATGTTTGCATCGGCCTCTGCCGTGGAGTCTTCACTGTAGTCCAGGTCGAGCAATGGCCGCCCCCCTACGATGCCGACGCTGATCGCCGCCACAGGGGTAAGTAACTGCTCCCAGCGATCTGGTAGCACCGTGCGCAGGCCGAGCGCGAGGGCGACGTAGCCACCCGTGATCGCGGCAGTACGCGTTCCACCGTCCGCCTGCAAGACGTCGCAGTCGATCGTGATGGTCCGCTCGCCGAGCGCATCCAGGTTTACCGCCGCGCGCAGTGACCGGCCGATTAGCCGCTGTATCTCGCGCGTTCGGCCTTGTACCTTGCCAGTGCTGGCCTCTCGCGGCGTGCGCGTGTGGGTGGCGCGGGGCAGCATCGAGTACTCGGCAGTGATCCAGCCTCGGCCGGCGCCCCGCATGAAGTGTGGCACGCCGTCCTCAACGGACGCCGTGCACAACACACGTGTTCTGCCACAGTGGATCAGCGCGGAGCCCTCGGCGAAGTCCACGGGATCGCGCTCGATGCGGCATGGCCGGAGCTCTGCCGGGCGTCTTCCATCAGCACGATTTGTCACATCCTTGTTCATCGCCTGCTCACCTCCACCGTTGTCGTCGAGCGTACCGCCATGCCTCGCGCGCTTGCAAACGCCCGTACTTCCGCCCCAACTGCGCCGTCCCGCAGGATGACGACCTCGTTGCGGCGCACTGCGATGACCGTGCTCGGCCAGGCGACATCCGATTCCCCGCCATCAAGGACCATTGGCACGAGACCTCCTATTTCGCGTTGTGCGTCCGTCGCGCTGCGCGCTTCGGGCTCGCCGGAGCGGTTCGCGCTCGTCACCGCGAGCGCGCCGCCGCAGAGCGAGATTAGGCTGCGCAGGGCACTGTGCGCGGGAACTCGAAAGCCGACCGTTCCGTCTGGAGAGCCGACCGCGATCGCGATCTCCGATATGGCATGTAGCACGATGGTCAGCGGTCCCGGCCAGTACTCATCTACGAGCCCGCGGACCAGTTCGCCGGTGTTCGGCGCATACCGCTCCAGTTCGTCGGCGTTCGCGAGGAGGAGTGGAATGGGCTTCGTTGTGGGGCGGCCTTTGACGACGTACAACGCCCGAACGGTGGCGGGCGTGGGCAGCGCGCCGAGCCCGTACACGGTGTCGGTCGGGAACGCCACGATTCTGCCTGCCGAGAGCAATCGCGCTGCCGATTGCCGAGCGGAGACGTCGGCCATCGGTAACACGCGAGCCAACCTTAGATCCTCTCCTTGACGCGCTCCGCGGTGGCGCGGTCGATTCCCTGTACCGCGGCTACCTCGTCTACGGAGGCGGCGCGAATTCCCGCGACGCTGCCAAAGGTCTTGATCAGCGCTTTCTTCCGCTTCGGGCCGATCCCCAGTACATCGTCCAGCGGACTCTTGATGCTCTTTTTGCTGCGCAGGTCGCGGTGATACGTAATGGCGAACCGGTGCGCCTCGTCGCGTATCCGCTGAATCAGGTACAACGCCTCGGAGTTGCGCGGCAGCAGAAGGGAGTCGCGCCTGCCGGGACGGAAGATCTCCTCCATCTGTTTGGCGAGAGCGACCACCGGCAGATCGCGCATCCCCGCAGTGGCGAGTACCTCCATCGCTACTCCGAGCTGGCCCTTGCCGCCGTCGACAATGAGCAGATCGGGGAGCCGCGTCCACTTCACGTCGTCCACGTTCGTGGAGGCGGCGCGCTTGAAACGGCGGGTCAGCGCTTCCCGCATGGACTCGAAGTCGTTCGGTCCTTCCACCGTCTTGATCTGGAAGCGCCGGTACTCGGAACGCGCGGGGCTCCCGTTCTCGAACACCACCATGCTGCCGACGGTATTCGTGCCCTGCGCGTTCGAGATGTCGAAGCATTCGATGCGCTGGGGCTTTCCCGGCAGGTCGAGCGCCTGCTGAAGTTCGGACAAGGCGCCGGTACGCTTCTGCTCATCACTGAGCCACTTGAAACGCTCCTGTGCCAGACCTTCTTTCGCGTTCTTCGCCGCCATGTCGATCAGCGCCTTCTTCTCGCCGCGCTTCGGGACGTGAATCTCCACGCTTGCCGCGCGCTTGAGCTCGAGCATTTCCCGCAGCGGCTCGAGGTTCGGGAGCTCATGCTGTACGACGAGGAGCTTCGGGATAGTCGCGGCCGCGGAATAGAACTGCTCCATGAAGGACTGCTCGATCACCGACGCCGACTCACCTTCGGCGTTCTTCATCACGAAGTGTTCGTGGCCGGAGAGCCTGCCTTGGCGGACAAACAGGACTTCCGCGCATGCCTCGTCCTGCTCCAGGGCAAGTGCGACGACATCCATGTCTATCGCTTGCGGCAGGACTACCTTCTGACGGGAAATCGCCCCGGTCAGGTCGTTGAGCCGATCGCGCAGGTACGCCGCCTGCTCGAACCGCATGCTCTCCGACGCGTCCTCCATCTGTTGGCGCATCTTTCCCATCAACTGCTCGTGCTTGCCGTCGAGGAACAGTAACACCTCCTGCACTGAGGCGTTGTACTCGTCCCGATCCGCCTTGCCGGCGCACGCCCCGAGGCAACGATGAATGAAATACTGCAAGCACGGCCGCTTCTGTGTTCCCTCAATCTGCTCCTTACGGCTGCAGAGCGGGAACAATCGCTCGATGAGCGTAAGGGTCCGGGCCACGGAGCCACCCACTGGGTACGGGCCGAAGTACCGCGCACCATCCTTCTCCACCTGGCGCGTTCGGACAACCCGTGGATACTTCTCCTGCACCGTGACCTTGATAAGCGGGAGGCTCTTATCGTCCTTAAATACAATGTTGTATTTGGGGCGGTGCCGCTTGATGAGTGTCTGCTCCAGGATCAACGCTTCCGTCTCGGAGTCCGTGACGATGTAGTCGAAATCCGCGATCTGCGACACCATCTGGAGCGTCTTCGCATCGTGTTGCTTGTTCACGAAGTATGAACGAACGCGATTACGCAGTACCTTCGCCTTGCCGACGTAAATAACCTTGCCGGTCGCGTCGAACATGCGGTATACGCCCGGTTGCTCAGGAAGTGCCTGAAGGCGGGTGCGTATCGCTTCTCTAAACGGGGTGGACTGGACCAAATGCATTGTACTCCTCACAGGATTTTACCACAGGCCCGCTGGGGTGCCGGGTGGTGTTTGCTATAATTCCGTGACCTTGGAAGACACGGAGGGCAACGGCATTGGCACGGTTTTTCCGCAGCAGGCAGGATCCACAAGTACGCGACGAGAAGCTCGAAGAAGGGCTGCAACGCAGCCGGACCGGCCTGTTCGGGCAGATGTCCGCGCTCTTCGATCGTGAGGAGATAACGGACGAAACCTGGGAGGAGCTGGAGGAGCTGCTGGTCGCGTCGGATGTGGGTGTCGAGACCACCTTCGGACTCGTCGAGCACTTGCAGGACCGCGTGGAGACCGAGAAGCTGCGGCGCCCGAGCCAGGTGCGGCAGGCGCTCAAGGATGAGTTGCTGCTGATGCTCACCAGCCTGCCGCCCCGACGGCAGGAGCCCCCCAACGGGGACGCGCTGCTGGTGACCCTTATCGTGGGCGTCAATGGCGTAGGCAAAACCACGAGTATCGCGAAGATCGCCAACCGGCTCAGGGAGAACGGAGCGAACGTCGTAATAGGCGCGGCGGACACGTTCCGCGCGGCGGCGATCGATCAGTTGGAGGTTTGGGGAGAGCGCGCGGGAGTGCCGGTGATTGCGGGCGCGCCGAACTCCGATCCTGCCTCCGTGGTACACGACGCGCTCACTGCCGCAACGTCGCGCCATGCGGACGTGCTCCTGGTCGATACCGCGGGCCGCCTCCACACGAAGTACAACCTGATGGAGGAGTTGCGCAAGATTCAGCGGGTGGTTACGCGCGGCGGGAACACGCGGATAGAGAACCTGATGGTGCTGGATGCCACCACGGGCCAGAACGGGCTGGAGCAGGCGCGCAAGTTCGCGGGCACGGTCACGCTTGACGGCGTGGTGCTGGCAAAGATGGACGGGACCTCCAAGGGGGGGATAGCGTTCGCGATAGTCAAGGAGCTTGGCGTGCCCATTCGGTACGTCGCAACCGGTGAGAAGATAGACGACCTCGCGGAGTTCGATGCCAGGGCGTTTGTTGACGCGCTCTGGAGCTAGCGATACAGGAGAGGGCGCATGTTTGAGAGCCTGACAGACCGGATGCAGGGTACGTTCAAAAAGCTGAACTCAAAGGGCCGCATCGCAGAAAGCGACATAGACCTGGCGCTGCGCGAGGTCCGCATCTCGCTGATGGAAGCGGATGTGAACCTCAAGGTAGCAAAGCAGTTCATCGCAGACGTGAAGGAGAAGGTCGAGGCGGCGCGGGCGCTGGAGAGCCTGAACCCGACGCAACAGGTGATTCAGGTAGTGAACGAGGAGTTGGTCGAGCTTCTGGGCAGCACACAGAGCAAGCTGGAGACCGCACCCTCCCCGCCGACTGTGTACATGCTGGTTGGACTACAGGGCGCCGGCAAAACTACGCACGCATCGAAGCTCGCGCTATATCTCCGCAAGCAGGGCGCGCGGCCTCTGCTCGTTGCGGCGGACGTGTATCGGCCCGCTGCGGTCAAGCAGCTCGAAACCCTCGGGGCGAGCCTGAATATCCCGGTACACAGCGAGGGTACGCAGGTCGCGCCTGAGCAGATCGCCGCCAACGCACTCCGGGAGGCCCGATCGAACGGCTATACCCATGTGCTCCTCGATACCGCCGGGCGGCTGAGTATTGACGAGGGGATGATGCAGGAGCTAGAGCGGGTTAAGGTGCAAACCAACCCGACCGAGACCTTACTTGTCGCGGATGCAATGACCGGCCAGGAAGCGGTGCGGGTCGCACGACAGTTTCACGAGCGGCTCGGCGTGACGGGGCTCATCATGACAAAGATGGACGGTGACGCGCGGGGTGGCGCGGCCCTCTCAATCCGATCCGTCACCGGCGTGCCGATCAAGTTCATCGGCACCGGCGAGCGGCCCGAGGCCATGGAGCCGTTCATGCCGGACCGGCTAGCCTCGCGCATCCTGGGCCTGGGCGACATGCTCTCCCTGATCGAGCGGGCGCAGTCTGCATTCGATGAACGGCAGGCAGAAGAGCTGGAGCGCAAGATGCGCACGGCGACCTTCACACTAGAGGACTTCTATAACCAGCTCCAGACCATTAAAAGTATGGGACCGCTCCAGCAGCTCGTCGACATGATCCCTGGAATGGGCAGCACGATGCGTGGCCAGGATGTTCAGGTGGACGACCGCGAAATGAAGCGTATCGAGGCCATCATCCAGAGCATGACCGTTGCCGAACGGCAGCGCCCGGATCTCCTGAAGAATGGCAAGCGGCGAAAGCGTATCGCCGCAGGGAGCGGTACATCGGTCGCGGACGTCAATGCGCTGCTCAGCCAGTTCAACCAGATGCAAAAGATGATGAAGCAACTGACTTCCGGGAAGATGCCGAAGATTCCTGGGCTCTTCGGCTAGCGCGTCTCGTGCGCGTGGATACGCCACGTTGCGGGCTGGTATACTAGGGTCTACAAACCTTTCTGCCGGGCGGGGAATTGTGACAGTTCGGCAAACCCAGAGGAAGGAGTCTGACCTTGCGTGACTATGAATTGATGGTGGTGATGCACCCGACGATTTCGGACGACGAGATGCCTGGCGCACTCGACCAGATTGCGGGGTACATTATGAGCCGCGGCGGAACCATCCAGGAGTACCAGTTAGAGGTGCCTTGGGGCCGCCGCCGACTGGCGTATCCAATCAACGACCAGACCGAGGGGTTCTACACGCTGTTCCGATACCAGGCAGAGCCGAATATCGCTGCGGAGATCGACCGGGAGCTAAGGCTCAACGAGAACGTGCTTCGGTTCCTCGTTACCCGTCCCCAGGCTGATAAGCCCGAAGAAGTGGAGCTCGAAGAAGCAGAGCCTGAAGTAGCAGAGGTTGAAGCGAGTGTCTAGAGACCTGAACAAAGTGATGCTTATCGGCCGACTGGGCGCGGATCCTGAGATGCGCTACACGTCGGGCGGCACGGCAGTGACGAACTTCCGCGTCGCGTGCAGCCGCAGGCGGCGAGCGGGACAGGAAGGTGAGGTCCGGGAGGAAACGGACTGGTTCACGGTAGTCGCCTGGGATAAGCTCGCCGAAATTACCAGTAGCTACCTGACCAAGGGGTCGAAGGTATATGTCGAGGGGCGTTTGCAAACGCGTTCCTGGGATGATCAGAGCGGCCAGAAGCGCTACGCCACTGAGGTAGTTGCGAACGACATGATCATGCTTGATAGCCGGCGTGGAGATCGCCCCGAAGGCGGCGAAGGCGGAGGGGATGCTCCAGGCGGTTCTGCCGGAATGGAAGATATTGAGGACATGCCGTTCTAAATCCCTGCACCCGGTTCGATTACTGCGCGAGATATGAGAGGACTTGCACGAAATGAGTTATGATAATCAGCGGTCAGGATCGACGCGAGAAGGACAGTCTGGCGGGGATAACGGTGGGGAGCGGCGACCCCGGAAGCCGGGTGGGCGCTACGTCCCGCGTCGCAAGGTGTGCCTGTTCTGCGTAGACAAGGTCGCGTACGTTGACTACAAGGATCTGGGCCGTATCGGCCGGTACGTGTCGGATCGTGGCAAGATCGAGTCACGGCGGAAGATGGGCACGTGCGCCCGCCATCAGCGCGGGCTGGCCGTTGCACTGAAGCGGGCACGTCATATGGCATTGCTCCCGTATACCTCGACCCACATTCGCCCTTAGCGTTACGGTAGGGATAGTATCGTATTGACTGAGAGGCTCGGGCGTCATACCCCATGCCTCTCATCACTACGCCCAGGCATTCAGTCTTAGCAGAGAGAGGCGCATGTCGCAGCAGACGCCACAACCCCGGAATGCGTCGGCCAACAGGCCGGCTGCACACAGGCATACCAGCCGCTTCGAGCAGGAGCAGCAGCGGCAGCGTATTGTCATCGGCGTCGTCGTCGTGGGCATGCTGGCGGCCCTGCTCATTCTCCTCGTGCCGTATCTGAAGACGTCGCTCTGGGATCCGAGTCGGCAAGTCGCCGCCGTCGGCGAGGAGACCATCACCCGCGGAGAGTACACCAAGTACCAGAAGCTCGCGAGCAATTTGGGGACGGACCCGAGCGTACTGCCACAGATCTTCCAGCCGTTCCGGGAAAATCCACAGCAGGTGCGTGACGCACTGCAGAGTCAGCAGCAGCAGACTGGGAGCAACGATCCCCCGGAGGTTACGGCTACCGGTCTGGACCCGATGGTCAGCGCCGAGGTGCTTGTGCAGTCGGCAGCCCGAGCGGGAATCACCGTGACGGACAATCAGGTGCACCAGAAGCTGCAGGAGTACCTTTACCCGGCGGGTGCGCCCGGCACGAATACGGAGGGCACGGCAACCCCGGCCGCTGCGGTGGCAAGCCCCCAAGCCACAGAAACGTCGAACGCGGGTCAGGCGACCGCGCCAGCCATTACGCCTACGCCGGGTGCGCCGAGTGATGAAGATATCGAAGGCTTTTTCAAATTGCTCAGCGATACCCTGGGCGTTTCCCAGGCGGACTATCAGGACCTGGTTGTTCGCCCGGCCCTGATTCGCGAACGGTATCAGGAGAAGAACGTGCCCAAAGCCACGGAGCAGGTTCATGTTCGGCACATACTCGTGAAAGAAAAGTCCCAGGCGGACAAAATCGTGCGGGAACTGCTGGATGGGGCGAAGTTCGAGGTGCTCGCGAAGCAGCGTTCGATCGACGAGAGCAACCGCGCCAAGGGAGGCGACCTCGGATGGGCGCCGTACGAACTGTATGTACCGGAGTTCTCGAAGGCGGCGTTTGCCCTCACGAAGCCGGGCCAGTTGAGCAGCCCGGTGAAGTCTGACTTTGGGTTTCACGTGATCCAGTTGATCGAGCGGTCGAAGACTCGTCCGCTGACGGAGCAGCAACGTCAACAGGTCGGCCAAAAAAAGCTATCGGACTTCGTTGAGGAGCAACAGGCGCGCCTGAAGAAAGAGGGTGCGCTGGAGATCGGTATCCCGCCCACGCCGACTCCCGCTCCAACCGTAACGGTCGTGCCCGTAGAGTAGGCGGGATCTGTGTGGCCGGACTGCACTGTGTCCGGGCGCGGCGATAGTGGCGTGTGAGCGCCGGGGAGGCAGGCAGCGTGATCACCGGCAGATTTGCGTACTTTCGTGGCGAGATCGTGCCAGTAGAACAGGCGCAGGTTCCAATAATGACCCATGCGCTGAACTACGGCACGGGCTGTTTTGAGGGAATCCGCGCGCATTGGAATGAGAATCAGCAGCAACTCTTTCTGTTCCGTGCGCCCGAGCACTTCGACCGGCTGGCGGCTTCCGCGCACATCTTGATGATGCGGATGCCGCATACCACCGTCCAGTTGTGCGAACTGACGGCGGAACTGCTTCGGCGCAACGAGCATATGCATGACGCGTATATCCGCCCACTAATGTATAAGTCGTCCCCGATCATCGGGGTCCGCCTGCATGATCTTGAGGATGACTTCGCGATGTTCACGGCGCCATTCGGCGCGTACGTTGAGATCGAAGGTGCGGCGCGGATCCGGACCTCTTCGTGGCGCAGAGTCGAGGATACTGCGACACCGGCGCGCGCGAAGATCACTGGCTCGTACGTGAACGCTGCGCTGGCCAAGACGGAGGCGATGCTTGACGGGTATGACGAGGCTCTGATGCTCAGCGAGAACGGCCACGTCGCGGAGGGGAGTGCGGAAAACCTCTTTGCCGTCATTGGCGGAAAACTCGTCACTCCGTCCGTCACGGATAACGTACTCGCTGGCATTACGAGGGCCACGCTTTTGCAGCTCGCGGCGGACCTTATCGGCATCCCGACGGTCGAGCGGAGCATCGATCGCACAGAGTTGTACATTGCGGACGAGGTGTTTCTATGCGGAACCGGCGCACAGGTCGTTCCTGTGGGAGAGATTGATCGACGGCAGATCGGTACTGGGGGCGCCGGCG
>JACDAU010000129.1 GCA_013695265.1 Chloroflexia bacterium | reverse complement strand
CGCGAGCGCCGTGCCGTCCTCGAAGCTCCCAATGGCCGTGCCGACCCTTCCCGGCACTACTCCCTGCCGCGCCAGCCGCGGCAGGGCAATCAGTGGCGAGCGCGGGCGCGAGCAGGAACGACAGGTTCTGTGCCGTCGACATCATACCGTTGGCCCGTTGGAGCAGCCGAGCGGGAACCAGCATCGCGTGCGAACTGTCGAAGTCCGCGTAATGGAACCCACCGAGCCCGGAATAGCAGGCCAGCAGGGCCAGCAGTATCCAGAGGCGCAGCGACCCCGTCGCCAGCAGCGCCGTCAGGAGCAGGCAGAGACCGCCATTCGCGATTCCCACGAAGAGCATGATGCGCTTGCGGTCGTGGCGGTCCACCCGGGCCCCGGCGAGTGGTGCGCCGAAAATGGCTGGCAGCCCGTATGCCAGGCTCGTTGTGGCGAGTGCGAACGCCAGAGGGGATTGTTGTTCCGGACGCGGGTACAGCGTCTGCGCGAGCCAAACGTTCGTCGCAAACAGCGTCAGCATGCTCCCGATGAGCGAGAGGGATTGCGAAGCCCACAGGATGGAGAAGGTGCGAAAGCCGTGCGCAGGCGGTTCGTAGGCAGGGCCGTGGCGGTTCCTGTCGCGAGCATGAGCCAACACTTTCATCGGTCGGAGTGAGACGGTCAAAGGGTACAGAGTATCATATGGCTCGCGCTTACGGCCCCCTGCTGCAACATGCCCTTCCCGAGGCGAATAGCCGTGGCCACAGGTTGGCGGAAAAGCGTGGCCAAAGATCCCTCGCCGCGGCTCAGTTGCTTGCCCGGTGCCGCGAACGGGCTGACATGTACCGCTAATTACCCGGACCCTGAATCAGCAGTCAACGAGCGTTCGCGCGGATTCGCGGTCACGCCCGCAGATGTGAGCTAGAACCGGAGGAAAGGACCGTCGAACACACCTGGCAACGCCGCCGCCAGCGCGGCTGCGGCGTCCTCGTCGCCCACCACCATGTCCAGCCGATGGCCTGACGCCAGCGTCCGTGCCGCGTTCTCCACGACATCGTCAGAGACCCGTTGCTCGTACTCGATCCCCATGTCATGTTCCGCGAGCGCCTGACCGATCATCGCGGTGGCCGCCTCGAGCGTTGGCACGGAAGTGGCGATGATGACTCGTTCCGGGAGGTCCAGCCGGTGCAGCAGTTCGCGCGCCCGTTCCGGGTCGAACGGACGATCCGGGGCCGCCACGTACCCGGCGGGAAGAACACCTTGCAGCCGCTCCCGTTCCAGCACCAGGTCGATCGCTTCGTGTACCTCCGGCCTCGACATCACGACACTCTTCATGTTGGGGATTATTCCTATCCCGCCAGGTCGCGTCGGCGCGCCGCCTAGCCAGAACCACATCTCAAAGTCCCCACCGCGCACGCCGTCGCCGCTGGGCAGGCGCAGGTCCGTCGTCTGACTCTCCCCCTCCCGGTAGCCAAAGGCTTCGCCATCGAGGTACAGTTCCGGTGCGCCTGCCTCATCCTGATGCCAGATGAAGTTTCCTTTGAGGCGCAAACGCGCGAGGATACCGCGGTCGCCGTCAGCGATCAACGTGGGTAACTGCTCGCGCAGCGCCTCAACGGTCTCCCTGCGTGGGCGCCAGGTGATGATGCGCCCCCGAACACTCACCTCGCCTGCCAGTACAAAGGGCAGATAGCCCACGGCGATGCGCGATTGACGCTGGTCAAGAAACAGCGGTCGATCGAGGGTTACAAAGCAGGTCGGTTGGTTGATCGTCTCGGGCTGGACCGGGGTGTCGCACGCGATGCGTATGCCGCTGAGCAGCGTGTCGATCGAAACGTCACTGTCGTTCCTGAGTATGTCACGGGGCTCCACCGTTTCCAGCCCTTCAATATGCACGCCCGGCTCGCGGAATCCCAGCACGCAGAGGCGGTCGATAGCGGCCTGAACGGTGAGCGCACCGTCGAGCGGCGAACAGCCCTTGGGGTCGTAAGCCACCGCCGTGGCGACGCTTAATGTCGCGCCGAAGTAGACGGGTAGATGCACGGCGGTTCCTTCGTCGGTGACGAGCGTTGCCACCACCTGCTGACTAAGCGTCACAGAATCCACTGCCCACGCGCAGGTCGCCACACCCTGGGCATCGGTGAGGACGTCCGTGCCGCCAGGTTCGCCTTGCACGGTGCCGCCGCCCACATGTATGGAGAACCGCACCAGAGCACCGGGTACCGGCCATTCCCCGTTGGCCACGCCCACCCGCAACGGATGCGGCAGCGGGAGCAGAGCGTCCGGCTGCGCGGGATCGGGCATCACCTCCTGTCCACCACCGCCCAGGTTGAACAGACTCGTGAACTCTGTAACGGGCGGAAAGAGGCTACGGCAGTCCGACACGACGGCCAGACCACCGTCGCCGGTGGATACCACGAGTGCGAGCGGACACAGGTGCCTCTGGATAC
>JACDAU010000104.1 GCA_013695265.1 Chloroflexia bacterium | reverse complement strand
TTACGCGACTGGGAGATCTTCAACAGCCCCGCAAAGGGCCACACCCTGCCCAACACCTGGTTCGCAATTCGTGCCTGCGCGCGCGGGGCACAGCCGGTGACGCGTGTGCTCCAGGCGCCTGTCCGGGCGCCGTACGTCGAATCTCACGGTTACCATCAAAGCACCGCCGCCGGGCTGCCCCACGTTGCCGGATCCACGTTGCGGGGCGAGTACCCCATCGCCTGGTTGACGTTCGAGGATCCCGGCCTGCCCGTTCAAGTGCGTCTCGAAGCATTTACTCCGCTCATACCGCTTGATGCAGCGGACTCCGGCCTGCCCGGCGCTTATCTCACCTACAGCGTCACCAACTCCTCGAACACAGCCGTCGATGTTAGCATCGTCGGTTCGATCCTAAATCCGGTTGGCGGCATCGAACATGGCAGATTCGGCCATCCGCACGTACCGCAGGGTGGCACGAATCGCAACGTCCTCCGCGCGATGCATGGGCTGGCCGGGATGTACCTGTGGTCCGAGCGGTATCCGCCGGAGCACCTGCAGTACGGTGACTTCTCGCTCGCGGTGCTGGACGACCCCGTAACGTGCAAGCCCGTGTGGCGCCGCGGCTCGTGGGCGCACGAATCGCTGGAGGAGTTCTGGACCGACTTCTCCGCCGACGGGCGCCTTGACGACCTCGGCATCGACACCCCATCGGAGGATGGAAGGACCGACACGGGCTCTGTGGCGGTTGCTTCCACTCTCGCCCCCGGTGAGAGACGGGACTTCCAATTTGTGCTGGCCTGGTACTTTCCGAATCGAATCAATGGTTGGAACGAGGGTGCGCGGGTACGGCACGCGGGACGCGAAACGATCCGCAACCATTATGCGACTCGCTTCGACAGCTCCTGGGAGGTTGCGCAATACCTTGCGGAGTACCGGAATCGGCTCGAAAGCGAGACGCGGGCGTACCACGACGCACTCTTCCAGAGCACCCTGCCAGCGTTTGTGCTCGACGCAGTCGCGAGCAACGTCGCCGCCCTCCGCAGTACCACCTGTTTCTGGCTGGAGGATGGGCGATTTCTTGGTTGGGAGGGTTGCTTCGACGATGAAGGGTGCTGTCCCGGCACCTGCACGCATGTGTGGAACTACGCCCAGACCGCAGCCTACTTGTTTCCCGAACTGGAGCGCAGCATGCGCCGTACGGAATTGCTCGACGAAACCGGACCGGACGGCAAGATGAACTTCCGTGCCCTCAGGATCTTCGAGTCAATCTGGGATCACGAGGCCGCAGCGGACGGCCAACTCGGAACAGTAATGCGCGTTTACCGCGAGTGGCAGTTCTCCGGCGATGACTCCTTCCTGCGGGAAATGTGGCCGAAGGTGCAAGCCGCGCTGCGGTATGCCGTCGAGTACTGGGACACCGATGATGATCTGGTGCTGGACGGCCGCCAGCACAACACGTACGACATCGAGTTTTACGGGCCGAATCCGCTTACTGGCGTGTTTTTCCTGGGGGCGCTGCGGGCGGCGGAGGAGATCGCCCGCTATCTCGGGGACGACGCACAACGGTACGCGGCGGCCTTCGCGCGCAGTGCCGCACGGCTCGATGCGTTGTGCTGGAACGGGGAGTACTATGCACAAAGGCTCGATGATGTCGACGCCTATCCGTACCAGCACGGCACAGGTTGCCTGTCCGACCAGTTGCTCGGCCAGCAAATAGCGCACCTGCTGGGGCTCGGCCCACTGCTACCGCGCGAACACGTCCGACGTGCCCTCGAATCCATCTACCGCCACAACTACCGGCAGGACTTCACCGAGCACGTAAACGGTCAGCGAACGTACGTGCTGAACGACGAGTCAGGGCTGCTCGTATGCTCGTGGCCGCGCGGTGGACGGCCGCGCGTACCGTTCCCGTACTCCGACGAGGTATTTACTGGCATCGAGTATCAGGTGGCGACGCATCTGATATACGAGGGACTGGTAGACGAGGGCCTCACCCTTGTGCGTGCCGTGCGCGCCCGGCACGACGGCGTGCGCCGGAATCCGTGGAACGAGGTGGAGTGCGGAAACCATTACGCTCGATCCATGGCAAGCTGGGGGCTGCTTCCGGCACTCAGCGGATTCGCGTGCGACATGGCGCGCGGCGAAATGACGTTCGCGCCCCGGATCAACGCCGAGGACTTCCGCACGTTCTGGAGCACTGGCCGCGCGTGGGGAACGTACACGCAGCGCCGGGACCACGCGACAGGACAGATGGAGCCCAGCGTTCGCGTGCTGCACGGTGATGCGTCCGGTGTTCGCGTGCGAGCCTGTGGGCGGGAGTGGATGTTGTAAGCGCTGGATCGGTGCTGTTACGATAAACAGCGGCTCTGGACAGAAGGCGACAATCTTTAATATGTAAGCGCGGAGGAAAGCGTATGACAACTTTGCAGACGATCCGTGAGCCGCGCTGGTGAGAGCCGTCGTGATTCACGCACCTGGCGAGGCACGGCTCGCGGAGATCGAGCGCCCCCAACCCGGTCCAGACGAGGTGCTGATCCGCTCGCACGCCGCCGGGATCTGCGGGAGTGATGTGGAGGTATACCAGGGCACGCGGCCCGCCGAGTACATCCGCTACCCCGTCGTCCCCGGACACGAGTGGAGCGGCACAGTGGCCGAGGTTGGCGAACGTGTTCGCGGAATCGTGGCGGGCAACAAGGTGGTCTCCGAGGGCTTCGTGTACTGCGGGTCGTGCCAAAACTGTCACAACGGGCTCACGAACCTGTGCGAAGCGGGGTATCACGAGGTCGGCTTCACACGCCCCGGTGGCTTTGCGGAGTACGTGGTCGTGCCCGCACCGCTCGTACACACGCTGCCCACAGATGCCGATCTCTCCCACGCCGCGATGCTCGAACCAACGGCGGTCGTCGCCGATTCCTTTTTGCGCGCGCGGCCACGGCCAGGGAGCACGGTGGTGGTGATCGGCGATGGCGCGATCGGCCAGCTTGCGGTGCACCTCGCGAGGCTTCATAGCCCTGCCGCCGTGATACTGGTCGGCTCCCGCGACGACCGCCTGGCGCTGGGTATGCGGATGGGCGCAACGCATATCGCCAACTACAAGCGGGACGATGTCGAGGCGCTGGTCGCGCACGTGACTGCGGGACGGGGTGCGGACCTGGTCTTCGAGGGTGCAGGAAAGGCTGCGGCTGTCGAGCAGGCGTTCCGGCTCGCGCGCCGCTCGGGGATCGTCGCGCTCCAGGGGATCGCGGGCGAGGGTGCGCGCCTCCGGATAGACCCAGACCTCTTTGCGCTCGCGCACCTGACCGTTATCGGGACTTTCGGCGCAAACGCCGCGGCCTGGTCGTACGCCGTGCAACTCTTCAGCACGGGGCTGCTCGATCTCGGGCCGCTCGTCACACACACGTACCCGCTGGCCGCATACCAGTCCGCGCTCGATACGCTCGTTGCAAAGGACACAGGCACCCTCAAGGTGCTGGTGACCCATGAAAGCCAGGAGGACTGAGGATGATGCCACCTGCGGGGGAGATACTGGCGGAGGTCACGGCCACGGACTTGCGCGAAGGCGCGGTCGCACTCTGGTGGCTTGGACAGGCGAGCGTGCTCCTGAAGGGGGCGGGAACCACGTTGTATATCGACCCCTTCCTCTCGGAGATGGAAGGCCGCCTGATACCGCCGCCGTTCGGTCCCGAGGAGGCGCCACCGGCCGACCTGGTGCTCGTCACGCACGACCACGTGGATCACCTCGACGAGCTCGCCCTCCCCGAGATGGCGCGCTCGTCGCCGGACGCGCGCTTCGTGGCGCCGCAACCGCTCCTCGGGAAGCTTTCAAGCATCGGCATCCCCACGGAGCGCACCATCAGCGTTCGCGTCGACGAGCCGGTGACGCTGAACGGCGTGACCGTCACGGCCGTCCCAGCTATGCACTCCTTCAGCTCACCCCCGGCGGTGTACGACTTCGAGACGGATGAGCAGGGACAGCACGCGTTCGTCGGCTACGTCCTCGACTTCCATGGCGTACGGGTGTATCACGCGGGCGATACCCTCATCTACGAGGGCATGGCGGATCGGCTGCGGGAGCTGCGACCGGATGTGGCACTCCTGCCAATAAACGGGCGCGGCTACTACCGAGAACAACAAGGCATCTTCGGAAACATGGACGAGCGCGAGGCGGCGGACCTCGCAGCCGATGTGGGCGTGCGCCTTCTCGTTCCCATCCACTACGATATGTTTGAGTCGAACCTGGGCAACCCTGGAGCGCTCGTGCAGTACGTCCGCGCATCCCATCCCGAGCTGCCGGTTCTGGTGCCAGCGGGCGGAAGGCGATTCGTGTATGAGCCGGGGAACTGACCGTGGACGGCCTGGATCGGAGCGGGGAACTGTGGGAGAGCGAATGAGCGATACTTGCTGGACAGGCGGGCCGCACGGCGAATGCGTCCCTGAGCGACCGAGAGTGGCGTCCAACGGCGTCGTTTTTGCGGCAAACACCATTCATGGGTGAGACGGCCGCCCCGGCGGGCGCAGCATCGGACAAGACCGCCTGGGCGACGACCACCGTCGCGCTCGTTCGGCATGGGCAGACAGACGCCAATCAGCAACAGCGGCTTCAGGGACGGGAAGACCGGGAGCTGAACGAGAAAGGCAAGGAGCAGGTGCGCCTCAGCGCCGAGCATCTGGCTGCGTACCACTGGGATCTGCTTGTGAGCAGCCCGACCCGCCGAGCCCTGCAGAGCGCCGAGTTGATCGCGCATCGGCTGGACATCGGGCACGTAGAGGTCGTGCCAGACTTGATGGCGCGCGAACCGGGGGAGGCGTATAACCTCACCCCCCGAGAGATCGACAATCGCTTCCCGGATGGCCACGTGCCGGGTTCAGAATCGCGCGAGCATGTGCGGGAGCGGGCCATGCGGAGCCTGAACCACTTGGCTCGGGCGCACGGCGGCAAACGCATCCTGATAGTGGCGCACCGGGAAGGGATCAATGGCATCGTCTGGCTCGTCTCCGGCGGTCAGCTCGGCACCGGCATCAGCCAGCTCAAGATCGGCTCGATCACGCAGTTGGAGTTCCGACAGGGGGAGTGGCGTCTCGCGGATTACAACGCGACGGGGCATCTGGACGGTTTGGCGCACGGGCAGGACCGGTGAGCGAGAGCCGGTCCAAACCTTCGGCCGCATCGCTCCGCGCGGAAGCAGCCGCCGTCGGCAGATAAGGAGAGGACGCGTGGACACCACGATTTGCCTCGTCAGGCATGGGGAGACAATAGCCAATCACGAAGGCAGGCTACAAGGCCGGGAAACCCGGCCTCTCACCGAGCTTGGCCGTCGACAGTCTCAGTGGTGCGCGAACTTCCTCGCGCGATATGAGTGGGATGTCATCGCGACGAGTCCCACTCGACGCGCCCATGATAGCGCACTGATCGTCACACACCGCGTGGGACTCGCACACGTCGAGGTGATGGCGGAGTTCGAGGCGCGCGAGCCTGGCGCGGCCTACCAGCTCACCGTGGAGGAACGCGCCCGTTCGTTCCCGAACGGAAACATTCCTGGCGCCGAGCCGCGGCCAGTCGTCCAGGAGCGGGCAATGCGAGGCATGCACCACCTCATCGCGCGCCACACGGGCAAGCGGCTGATCCTGGTTTCACACCGCGAGGTGCTGCATTTGATCTTCGCCGCCATCACCAATGGTGCGCTGGGCACCGGTAGAACGAAGCTGGCGAGCGGTTCGGCAAGCCTCGTGCATTACCGCGACGGCGTCTGGGAGGTCGAGTGGTACAACGGAGTCGGACACCTGGAAGCACTCACCTGACGGCGACTCCGACGATTGTTCTCGGTGGACACCAAGGTGCGAAGCGCCTTCCCGTACGGGCCTCGCGAAGATTCGAGAAGCGAAGGGGACAATGAGCCATGCACACAACGAGACGGTTCCTGGAGCGGATGGGGCTGCCTCCGGGAGACGCGCAGCAGCTCCCGGCGAGCGAGAAGCGCTTCCCGGATGGAGCGCAGTACCGCGTGGAACTGCCGAGCACCGAAAGCCCGAGCGCGCTCGCGGCAATCATCGACGACGCCCACCGGTACAACATCACAATCCACCGGGTGTCCCAGGGTAGCGGCGTGATGCTGATGACAGACGATGAGATCACCCAAATGGCCGAGCTCGCGTCGGCGCAGGAGATGGAAGTGAGCCTGTTCGCGCGCCCGAATGCGGCCTGGGACACTGGCGCGATGGCGGTCTCCAGCGGCGGTCGCACGGTCGCTCCCCGGTTGCGCGGACAGGAACAACTCGTTCACTGCCTGGAAGACGTTCGCCGCGCCGCCTCGCTCGGCATCCGCAGTGTGCTACTCGCGGACGAGGGCGCGCTGTGGGTCGCGGGCGAGATGCGCAAGGCGGGCGAACTGCCAGCCGGTATGCAATTCAAGATGAGTGTGATGATGGCCGCGGCCAACCCCGCCTCCATCAAGCTGATGGAGAACCTCGGCGCAGACACCTACAACGTACCGACCGACCTCTCGCTTGCGCAGATTGCCGCAATTCGGCAGGCGGTGGATATCCCGCTGGACGTGTACGTGGAAGCGCCCGACGACCTGGGTGGCTTCGTGCGGCACTATGAGATACCCGAGATCGTGCGCGTTGCGGCGCCCGTGTACGTCAAGTTTGGTCTCCGCAACGCGCCGAATATTTACCCGGCGGGCAGCCATCTGGAAAGCGTCTCCGTCGCGTTGAGCCGGGAACGGGTACGCCGCGCTAAACTCGGCCTCGACCTTCTGGCGCGGTACTACCCAGAGGCCACACAATCGAAACCCGGCGCGCAGGGTCTCGCGCTGCCGGTGCCCCCCTCAGAACTACCAACTGACGCCGCCACACCGTAGGGGCGTTCGATTGAACGACCGCCCCTGGCATGGGTTGTAGAGTCATCGAACTCAAAGCAAGGAGCATGAGCAGAATGCGAATCTCGGATGTCAAGACACACACAATGAGCACCGCATGGCGCACGCTGACGTATGTGCGCGTGCTGACCGACGAGGGCGTGGAGGGCGTCGCCGAAGTGCGGATGCTGAACCACACCGACGCGCTCCTCGGCTATCTGGAGGAGGCCGTGCCAAACATGGTGCTCGGTCATGATCCCCAGAACATCGAGGCGCTGGTGCAGACGATGTACCGCCATCCGTTCGCGCGGATGGGCGAGATCGCCATGTCTGGGATCGCGATGATCGAGATCGCCTGCTGGGACATCCTCGGCAAGACGCTGAACCAGCCCGTGTACAAGCTGCTCGGTGGCGCGGTGCGTGACAAGATCAAGGCATACGCGAACGGCTGGTACACGGTCGAGCGCACCCCGGAGGAGTTTCACGCGGCGGCAAAGCGCGTTGTGGCGCGGGGATACCG
>JACDAU010000088.1 GCA_013695265.1 Chloroflexia bacterium | reverse complement strand
TCACCGCCCAGGCTCGTGGTCACGGGATACTGGCGGCGCAACTGGCAGCTCCGCCGCGCGGGCAAGACCCTTTACGTGCAGGCTGGCGGCCGCGCCGTGCTCACGCCGTACGTGCTGGGTGCGTGTCCCAGTTGACCCACATCGGAGAGGCGCAACCGTAGTGCGGGCAAACCAGAACCGGGCGACTGTTGATCGGGGGAACGACGTGGGTGCCGAGCTTCGCGCGATCTACTTTGGGTCGAATGGGACGTTCTCCGCGCCGCCATTGCGCGCACTGCTCGCAGGTGGGGTGGAAGTCTGCGCCATCGTGCTCGCCGCGCCTCCTGCCAGGTCCAAGGCACCCGCGATATGGCCGCTGCCGTTCACGGGCACCCCGGCGTCTTGGACGGCGTTGCGCCTGCTCGGCGGGATGCCCGAGAGGGGAATCGTGGACATTGCGCGGGAGCGAGAGATACCGGTCTTTGAGGCGCGAGCGCTTGGCGCGCCGACGGCAGTGGACGTGATTGGCGCGTTGATGCCCGACATCATCTGCGCCGCGTGCTTCCCGCGCCGCGTGCCGCAGGTAGTCCTCGAAGTTCCACCGCTGGGCTGCCTCAATGTGCATCCGTCACTGCTGCCCCACAATCGCGGACCGGCGCCGCTGTTCTGGACGTTCCGCGAGGGCGTGCATGACTCCGGCGTGACAGTGCACATAATGTCGAACGAGATCGACGCGGGGAGCATCGTGGAGCAGGCGCGGCTGTCCGTGCCCGACGGCATAACGGGCGAGGAAATGGAGCGACGCTGCGCGATGCTCGGTGGCGACCTGCTGCTGCGCGCGGTGCGGGGTCTTGCTGCTGGCACCACGGTCCCGATCCCACAGGAGACCTGCGGGGCGAGCTACCGTGGCTGGCCGACGGACCGTGACTTCGAGATCCCGGCACGCTGGTCTGCGCGGCGAGCGTTCAACTTTATTCGCGGCGTGAGCGACTGGCCGCAGAGTCCGGTGATTGTGGCAGACGGTGAGCGCATCACGGTACGATCGGTCAGCGGCTACGAGGATGGCGCCTCGCTACCGCGAGCGCTCGAGGTGGACGGTTCGGAACTACTGGTGCGCTTCTCGCCTGGTGCGTTGCGGACAACGGCTTGGGAGTGAGAGGTGTCGAGGGGCGACCTCGAATACTACTTCGCAGAAGGGCCATTCTGCGAAGTATAAACAAGCGATATGCTGAAGATCCGCAGCCTTTGGCCCATGCGCCCGGTTCTGTGGGCCCATACGACGCAGCGATCCTGCACGGTCCACCCATTGTTCGTGATTGCAGCACGACGCGGCGTCAGCCTGCCTCGTTCGAAAGCTCGCGTGCCTTCTGGCTGCGGCGATGGTTTCCAAGGTCACTGACGCGCGTCACCAGTCGCGAAGCGTGAGCCTTGCCTGGATCGTGGGACCGCCCCCCGTCCAAAGCGCCGACGTGTCCCTCGCGGTACGAGAGTCGTCGCACGCTCGCAGCGCGTCCAACTGCGGACGGTCCGCAACGTCGCCGAGATCGTATCGCCGTCTGCGCGGCATCACTCCGCTCCGGAGTTCAGGATCACGTGAGCGCAAGAACCAGATCCCACGACGTTATGTGAATGTCACTGCTTCCGCACCCTGCTTCGGAGTGCCCGGTCCCGGCGGTCCGCTATCGGTATCGCGAGTGATCGGCGCGTCAGGAGTGTGGAGGGTTTTTCGGGTCGCTCGCTTGCGGTTCGTGCGTGACATCGCGCCATAAGCGACGCATCTCGGCGCTGGTCGCAAGCAGGTGGTCGAGCGTGCCGGCCGCCTCCACCTCGCCGTCGCGCAGGAGGATGATCGTGTCGGCGCGACGCAGTGCCGCGCGGCGGTGCGACACCACCAGGCACGTGAGCTCCCGCCGAGCGAACACCCGCTCCCAGAGCACTCGCTCCGTCTCCACATCCAGCGCACTTGACAGGTCATCAAACACCAGCAGGTCCGCACCGCGCAACAGCATCCGGGCGGCAGCCGCGCGGTGCGACTGCCCGCCCGAAAGCTTTACCCCCTTTGGACCGATCACGGTATCCAGTCCGTGATCTAACTCCATTATGTCGTGTTCCATCACGGCGGTGTGCAGCGCGCGCTCCAGCGCCTGGGCGTCCTCCGGCACACCCAGCAGCAGGTTTTCTCGCAGGCTCTCGCTAAACAGCCTCGGGTTCTGTGGCGTATACGCGCTGCGTGGCGGTACGAAGAACGTGGCGGGGTCGTCCACACGGTCGCCGTTCCATCGGATCTCCCCCGACGTCCGAGGCAACAAACCCAGCAGTACCTCCAGCAGTGTCGTCTTTCCCGAGCCGATGCGGCCCGTCACGACCGTGAAGGATCCTCGTGGCAGACTCAGGTTCACGTTCGCGATTCCGCGTCCACCGTCCTCGTACCGATACGTGAGTCCCGTCGCCTCGACACACTCCAGGGGCTGGTGATTCTGCCCGATGAGCACGGGCGCCTGCGGTTGCGCGCGGCGTAGATAGACGGGACCGTGCGCGGCCAACGCGATGCTCGGCGCGCCGCCCAGCAGCGCGGTCATGCGAGCGACCGACACGCCGGCCTGCTTGTAGCGCACGTATGCGCGGCCGATCCACCGTGGGAAGCTGGTAACGCCCGCGAGATACGTGGCGAAGAGCGCGAAATCGCCGACCGTGAAGCTTCCCGTCCGCATCACCTCCGCCGCCAGCAGGAGCATCAGACCAGTGGCAAGGTTGACCGTGTTAAAGTTGATCGAGTCGAGCACCTGGGTGAGCAGGCTGTCCCGCAGCGCGGCCTTTCCCCGCGCGTCGTTCAGCGTTTTGAAGCGAGCCATCACGTGTGGCGTTGCGGACGCGACTTTTACCGCTTGCACCGAGCCGAAGATCTCGCCGATGAAGCCCGTTACCTGCCCGGTCGCCGCGCGGCTCGCTGCCCGCCGCTTCTGGATGCGCGTGCCCAGCAAGTTCGCCGCGCCCACCGCCGAGAGCACGGGCAGGAACACCACGACAGTGATAGCCGGGTTGATGGAGATCATAACCCCGAGCGCAATCAGTGCAAAGAGCCCTTGTCCCAGCGTGTCCAGGACGCCATCGAGCGTTTCCAGTAGTGCATCTACATCGTCGCGGAAACGGCTGACGGCTTCGCCAGGGGAATCGGGAAGCCCCAGTACCGACGGCAGATCGTGGAGCACGGCGTGGAGCAGGTTCTTGCGCATCAGCGCCTCGTCGTGGAACCACCACACAAGAAACGCGAAGATGGCAGCGGCGAAGCTGGCGACGTGCGCGGCGCCTATCCCCACCATGAGCGCGACGAGCGTCCAGATGCCAAAGTCGGCCCGCGCCTCGTTCGTCAGGGTGTCGAAGTACTCGCGCGCGATCAACCCCGTCGCCAGCGGGATGTTGTACCAGAGGGTCCAAAGCGCAAGATTTGCGGCGTACAATCCTCGGGGGAAACCTGCTAACCGCAGGAGCACGCGCCATGTCGATGTGCTTACTGGCTCGGGATTGCTCATGAAGGCGTCTCCTTAGCTCAACAGGTCCGGCGCTCGGGCTGGCATCGCCCCGGCCATCGTCTCGCCCGTTTGCATCAGGTGATGAAAGTGGGAGCTGGGATCGGACGCCAGGTCCTCCCTCCTGCCATGCTCGATCACGCGCCCGTCCTCAAGGATCAGTATGTGATCCGCTCGCTGGACTGTGGCGAGGCGGTGCGCGATGATGATCGCGGTTCGCCCCTCAAGGAGCCGGCCCACCGCGTGCTCGACGAGCCGCTCCGTTGCGGGATCGAGCCGCGACGACGCCTCGTCAAGCACCACGAGCTGGGGCGCGCGCAGAAAGACGCGGGCGAACGCGAGGAGCTGTGCCTCCCCCGCCGACAGTCCGGCGTTGCCCGACGAGAGCGGGGAATCAAGGCCATCGGGCAGCACTGCGAGCCAGTGGGAAAGCCCTACTTCCCTCAGCACGTGCAGGATCTGGGCATCTGCTATCTCGGGGGTGAAGAGCGTGAGGTTGTCGCGCACCGTGCCTTGAAAGAGTTGGACCTGTTGCGTCACCATGCCGACCACGGCGTGCAGCTCCGTGAGCCGTGCCCGCCGCACGTTCACGCCGCCCACCATGATCTCTCCCTCCGTCGGGTCGTAGAGCCGAAACAGGAGCCGGGCGATGGTGCTCTTTCCGCTCCCGGTGCGTCCGAGCAGGCCGAGCACTTCGCCCGGCGCCAGCCGCATTGACACGTCTCTCAGCACCAGCTCGCCGGGGCTGTACCCAAAGGAGACGTGCCGGAAGTCAACTGCGAGCGGCCCCGATGGGAGCGGATCCCCTGGTCCGTCGTGGAGCGCGCTGCGCGTATCGTACAACTCGCGGACCCTGCCTATGCCAGCGGTTGCGCGCTGCAGGTCCTGGAGCTGACTGGAAAGTTCCTCGATCGGGCGGCGTAGCAGTTCCGTGTAATGGAAGATGAGATACACCGTGCCGATCGTGATTGCGTCTCCCCGAAAGAGCAGCGCGCCGAGGCCAAACGCCAGCGCGTAGCCGATGGCGAACAGCATCGTCGTGCTCATCCACACGATCTCCGCTTTCATCCAGGCGCTTCGCGCTTTGCGGTACAGCGTCCGCATGTGCACGTGATACCGGCCCATGGTGTACGCGCCCGCGCCGTTCGCACGCAGGTCGCGGATGCCCGCGAGCCGCTCCTCCAGGAAGCCAAAGAGTTCCGCGCTTGCCTGCCGCTCCTCTGCGAGCGCGGGTACCGCAATGTGCTGGAGCCGCCGCAGCACCAAGAGTGCGAAGAGCGCAAAGAGCGTGAGCGCAAGTCCAACGCGCCAATCCTCCCAGAACAGCAGCACGAGGACGCCGAGCAGCAACAGGACGCTCCCAACGACGAGAATCACGAAGCGAGAAAAGAAGTTCGAGAGCGTGGTGACATCACCGTCGATGCGCTCGATCAACTCGCCGGGCGTGCGCTCGTTGTGGAACGACATGTCAAGATCGAGACAGTGCCGTGCGAGATCGGCCCGCAGCGCGTTGGTTGCCGTCCATCCCAGCCACTCCCCGACATAGGTGGCGCCTACCGTGAGCACCTGTCCGGCGAACGCTACCACAATGAAAGCCCCTGCGGTAAGGAGCAACGTTCGCACGGCGCCGCCCTCGGCAGCCGTGTCGATGAAGTAGCGCAGGATCAGTGGGTTGAGGAGTTGCAGCCCGGTGGTTAGAAGCAGGAGCACAGCCAGCAGCGCCGCCCTGGAGCGATGGGGCCGCAGGTAGACAAACAGTAGATCGATATATTGACGCCGGGGTACGCTTGCTGCGCCTGAGCCTGACATCGATTCTTCTTCCTTTTTGGGCTACTGAGGCCCGGTACGTGACAATGTTTGCGCATGGCAACTCGGTCTTGGGACATTGCAGCGAGGCGCGCAAAAAGACCGTGGACGATGCCCGATCAATCGCCCACGGCCTTGCTGGATCTCCGGTGCTGCGCACTACGCCTGTGCTGTGTTGAGGGATGCAGTATGGACATGGGCCACGCCCACCCGCCTCGCCACAACCAAGCCTGGTTGGCTCGCCCGTGCGAGGTGCGGTGGTTGCGGACTCGAACTGGTCATACTAACGTTGCATTTCATCTCCGGCGCAGAAATGCACCAAACTGAGGAAGAACCGCGAATCTTACGATAACACGCCGCCAGTGCGTCGTCAATGCCGATGTGTATCGTTGTGGCGCTGGTACGGTGGGCTGCGCCTCGCTGATACCACTGGTTTCGCGAAGACGGCACCTGCGTCTCCGACACGGCCATTTGCAGCCCTTGCGCCACTCGTATAAATCACCATGCCGCGAATGCTCAATGGGTTCGCTCGGCGGGGAGATGGAGGATCCCCCTAACGGCGGCGCGCGACACGGCTTCCGTTCGGTTTGTCGCGCCGAGCTTCGCGAGTATCGAGCTGACATGGGACTTCGCCGTGCGCTCCGTCGTGCCGATCTCTGCGGCGATCTGTTTGTTGGCGAGGCCGCGCGCGAGTAACTCCAGTACCTGCTGCTCCCGCGCGGTCAGCACGTGCTCGACCACGCGCGGCTGACGCTCGCTCACCTGCCGGATAAGCCGGGTCGCGACCACGGGCTCAAGCAAGGTGCCGTCGGCGTGGGCGACCCGAATCGCCCGAAAGATCTCCTCCCTCGGTGCTCCCTTGAGCAGGTAGCCACTCGCCCCGGCGCGCATCGCCCCGAGTATCTGTTCGTCTGAAAAGTAGGCGGTATAGACGACCACGCGCGTCTCGGGCATCTCGGCCTTGAGTCGCTGTATCGCCTCTACCCCGTCCATCTCCGGCATCTCAAGGTCCATGATCACGACATCGGGCCGCAGCCTTCGGGAAAGCGCGAGGGCCTCCCCACCGCTCGCGGCCTCCCCTACGACCTCAAAGTCGGCCTGCGTGCCGAGCACGAGGTTCAGGCCCTCGCGCATCACCGGGTGATCGTCGGCCAGCAGGACGCGAATGGTCTCCCGTTCGCTCACTCGGTGCCTCTCTGCCGCGACGAGAGCGGCAACCGGACGGTTAAAACGGTCCCGCGTCCGTCGGTGCTCTCCACC
>JACDAU010000068.1 GCA_013695265.1 Chloroflexia bacterium | reverse complement strand
GATGTCGGAGCCGGACCAAGAGCGTGAGCGGGTCGGACGCAAGCTCCCGACCATCCGCCATGCGGCACACGGCCACCAGTCGGTTATCGCCTTCGTCGAGCGGGAGGAGAGTCGCGAATGTGTCGCCGCTAGCCGTGATCGGGTGGGACGCGCCATTCACGCGCAGGTCCAATGCCGTGCATCCCCCGCCCACGGCGCAGCGGCCCGTGACGTATCTCTCCCAGGACCAGACATCGGCATCGCGGCCGTCGAGCATGGGGATCGGGGACGGAGCCGCGGGTTTCGTGTCTATCAGGGGACCTCCGGGGTGAACAATCGGGTTTCCTTGGCTACCGAACGTGGCACGTACATGGCGCCCTTCCGTGGTCCAAATGGCAGCCACTCAGCGTAGCCGGCGACCCAGGTGCATGGCATGCAACGCCGCGGCGCGTGTCGGCCGTTCAGTCAACCAGTTGCGCAAACGTTTGCCAGCAGTATAAGATGCTCACCGTCGATGGTCAACACCGGGGGCTGTATCGGCCTGTGCACGCCGGAGACCCTCAGTGAACGGAACGAAGGAGAACACATGTATACAGCGTTGGCGCCGAACAACATCGGAGTGCAGGTGGGCGACGTTCAGGGCGCCATCGCGGCGGCTCGGAGCGGCGGCTTCGAGGGGGTGGAGTTCAACGCGGATGAGGTCGCCGGCCTTGTAGAACAACACGGCGCGGAGCACGTGCGTCGACTGTTCGCGGATGCCGGTGTGCGGCCTGCGGCGTGGTCGCTGCCGACCAACTGGCGGGGCGACGAGGAGACATGGCGCGGCGACCTGGAGAAGCTGCCGCGCCTGGCGTCCGCAGCCGCAGCCATCGGCTGTCCGCGTACGACGACGTGGGTTCTGCCCAGTTCCGATGAGCGTCCGTTCGAGGAAAACTACCGCTTCCACGTGGAGCGCTTCACCTTGGTCGCCCGGATTCTCGCGGACCACGGCTGCTTGCTCGGCCTGGAGTTCGTCGGCACCAAAACCCTGCGCGACAGCCGCCAGCACCCGTTCATCTATACGATGGCGGGAATGCTCGCGATGGGCAATGAGATTGGGCCGAACGTCGGTCTCCTGCTGGACTGTTGGCACTGGTACACCTCGGGAGGGACGCTGGACGACCTTCGCGCCCTCCGACCGGATCAGGTCGTGTACGTCCACGTCAACGACGCGCCGGCGGGCGTAGAGGTGGACGAACAGGTGGACTCTGTTCGCGCGCTGCCCGGCGAGACGAGGGTGATCGATATCAGCAGCTTCCTGCAAGCAGTGCGCGCCATCGGCTACGACGGGCCGGTCACGCCCGAGCCATTCAAACAGGAACTCGGCGACCTGCCGTCGGATGCCGCGCGGCTTGAGCTCGTCGGCGCAGCGATGGAACGGGTGTTCCGGGATGCCGGACTGCGCGCAGGCTGAGGCTCCGGCGCTCCCGGACGGCGGTGTTGGATTGCTCGCCGTTTGTCTACGGGGTTCCCCTGGCTGGCGTGTTTCTGCGCGGGCCAACCGTCCGGTTCTCCCGGCGGAGGCTTGCTTCGAGCGCGAACGCGCCGAACGGGATCACCGACGCGATCAGCGCGGTCCCGACCCGCACGATGGACCACCGTCGCGCGAACCAGACGTTGGCAACGGCAAGCACGAACAGGATGGTCAGGGCGCCATGGAGCGACCCAGCAACTCGAACCGCCTCCGGGCGGTCGGCGAGGTACTTGAGCGGCATCGCGATCCCGAGGAGGAGGAGGTACGAGACACCCTCCATCAGGCTGATGACGCGCAGGCGCCCGAGCGAAGATCTGAGCATAGTTGTTCCTCTTTCCGTTTCATTGTGATGAATCACGCCGAGGGGCAGGCGGACGACTGAGCGGTGCTTTGTGTCTTCGGGATATGCCTCGTGATGGCATTGCAGGGGCAAAGCATTCGGAGCACGTCGTTTGGGTTACCAACACAACCCAAGACCCGAATGCTTCTTCCCTACGCGGTCGTCCGCCGCCGATTATT
>JACDAU010000061.1 GCA_013695265.1 Chloroflexia bacterium | reverse complement strand
GGGGACCGGTCCGCGTTCGATCGATTTACGGGAAGGGCGCTAGTGCTTATCGGACTCGCGGGAGCCGGACTTGTGGGTGGAACGTGGCTTCTGGGCGAGCTGGCGATGCGGCTGGCGTTCGGGAGTGACGCCGTATTGGGCCGCAGCCTGCTCACCGTCCTCGCGCTTCTCGCCGCCTGTTACCTGCTGAACGAGCTGCTGAATCAGGTGCTCTTTGCCCGCGGCCTGGCGTCGCTCGCGGCTGCAGCGTGGGTATTGGGGCTGCTCGCGACCGGAACCGGGGTACTCCTTATTCGGGCGGAGTTGCTGGCCCGCGTATCGTACGCCCTGACGCTCGGAGCGGTGATTACCACGGTGGCCCTTGCGGGAGCACACGTGCTCACCTTGCGCACGCGTCCGCTTGCTACACCAACTATTCCGACTCGTGATGGTCATGCGCCGTAGATCGGTGCGCAGGTGTTTGAGCGTCCCCAGTAGCCGAGGGCGGGCAGCGGTCACGAAGAACGAACCGGTAGTAGCACCCGCAGTTGTTCTGCCGTTTCGGAGCAGATAACCATAGTGCCTCGGATGGTAGAACTACGCCAGTGCGATGATTGCCTAGTCTACAACTCCGCCAGCGCACTGCATGCCGTACCATGAAGTGTGTGATTAGGCGATGAAGCTTAAGCGGGCCTCAAATGACGTGCGCATGAGCGGCCCAGCCTCGACGAGCGGGACGTAAGACTTACTCGGGTCGCTTGCTTGCGCTTTGCACGCGCGCGGTTAGAATGTCATGTGAACTCCTCAACTGATCCTGGCGTGTTTCAGCGTCTCGGCGTCTGGGTGTACCGGCTGCGCTTCTGGGTAATCGCCGCGTGGCTCGTTGCCGCCGTCCTCTCAGTTCCCGCGCTCTTGCAGGTCGCCGACGTGTTGAAGGTCGGCGGCTTCTCGCACGAAGGGCTGGAAGCCGCTCAGGTGCGCGCGACGCTCGAGGAGGAGTTGAACGCGCCTCCAGTCACGGTGGTCATCAACTTCCACAGCGACATCCTCACTGCAGACGATCCAGCGTTCGAGCGCCAGGTCCGCGAAGCGCTGTCCGGCCTTGAGCGGATGCCGGAGGTTGTCAAGCCCATCGGGTATCACACCTACGCTCCAACTCAGGTATCGCGCGACAAGCACACCGCGTTTGAGGTCATCGGCCTGCGTGTGAATCCCGAGGAGTCGCAGGACTTCATGCCCGAGCTGGAGCAACGGTTGAAGCCAACCGACCTGGAGATGCATGTCGGCGGCGCGCCTGCGTTCTACGCCGACATCGAGCGCACCAGTCAGTCGGATTTGCAGCGCGCGGAACTGATCGCTTTTCCGGTCGCGCTCCTCGTCCTGGTGTTCGTGTTCGGCTCCGTGGTCGGCGCCGCGATTCCCGTTGCTGTCGGTGGCTTCAGCGTCGTGGTCGTGCTCGCACTGGTGTCACTGATTGGGCGCGTGACTGACCTCTCAATCTTTGCGCTAAACGTGGCTACGATGCTCGGGCTTGGGCTAGCGGTTGACTACGCCCTCTTTCTGACGAGTCGGTTCCGCGAGGAGCTGGAAACTCGGCCAGTCGGGGATGCCGTGGAGCAGACGGTTGGCCGGGCGGGGCGCGCAGTGTTCTTCTCGGGGCTGACCGTACTGATCGGACTTGGCGGCCTGGTGACGTTCGAGTTCATGTTCTTGCGCTCGATTGGCATCGTTGGCGCGATCGTCGTGTTCGTCTCGCTCCTGGCAGCGCTGACACTTCTTCCCGCGATCCTCGGCGTTGTCGGACACCGGATAGACACCTTCCGGCCACCGCTGTCGCTGCGGGGCACTGGGTCGTTCTGGGCGCCACTCGCACGCTGGGTCATGGCACATCCGCTGCGTACCCTTGTACCCACGCTGCTCCTGCTGTTGCTGCTGGGTCTCCCATTCGCCAACGTGCGGCTCAGCTCGCCCGATCCGAGTATCCTGCCCGAGGGGCTCGACTCGCGGGTAGCGTTCGACCAGCTCAAGCGCGAGTTCAGCCCCGGCAACCTCGCACCGATCTTGGTCACCGTCCGGTCACACGGACCGATAACATCGCCGAACAATCTGGAGGCGTTGTACGCGCTCTCGCGGGAGGTGCGCCGCCAGCCAGGAGTCGTCGGCGTTGCCAGCATCGTTGACCTCGATTCACGGCTGACGCTCGACCAGTACAAACTGATGTACCGCAATCGCGACGACGTTCCCGATCTGTATGCCGAGGCAGCCCTGCTGGCATCTACATCGGAGCACGTCACCGTCATGCAAGTGAACACGACTTACATCTGGAACGATCCGCGATCCGGGGAGATCGTCGAGCGGCTGCGGGCGACTGCTATGCCGGGCGGGCTCTCCCTGCAAGTTGGGGGTGGCACAGCGGAGGTCAATGATGTCGTGAGCGAGATGTACGGTGAGTTCCCTCGCGCACTCATCCTCATCGTGCTCGCGACGTACCTCGTGCTCTTCGCGATGCTTGGCTCGGTGCTACTTCCGCTCAAGGCGATCCTGATGAACACGCTCTCTATCCTCGCCTCCTACGGCGCGCTCGTGTGGAT
>JACDAU010000039.1 GCA_013695265.1 Chloroflexia bacterium | reverse complement strand
CTGGCGTGCCCAACCGTACCAAGGTCGGCAAGGTTTCCCAGGATCAAATACGCGAGATCGCCGAGCTGAAGATGAAGGATCTGAACGCGTTCGAACTGAGTCAGGCGATGAAGATGATCGAGGGCACCGCGCGAAGCATGGGCATTGAGGTAGCGTAGAGGGACCCGCCCCACTACCGCAGTACGTGGCAGGACGCCGCTGGCGGTCCGCTATGACCACAAAGACCACAAAGGAGAACAACATGGCACAGAGAGGCAAAAACTATCGCGCGGCTTCGGAGCTGATAGACCGCGAGAAGTTGTACGGCCCGGAAGAGGCGGTACAACTCCTGAAGCAAACGGCTGAAAAGACCGCGAAGTTCGATCAGACAATAGAAGTACATGCACGGTTGGGGATTGACCCTCGTCATGCGGATCAGCAGATACGGAGCACCGCCACCCTGCCTGCCGGTACCGGCAAGGTCGTGCGAATTCTGGTGTTCGCCCAGGGCGACGCAGCCCGCAACGCCGAGGAGGCTGGCGCCGATTTCGTCGGAGCTGATGATCTGATTCGTCAGATCGAGGGCGAGTGGATGGAGTTCGATGTCGCGATGGCGACGCCGGATATGATGGGCAAGGTGGGCCGCCTGGGCCGGATTCTCGGCCGCAGGGGCCTGATGCCAAACCCGCGCAGCGGCACGATCGTGCAGGGACCGGACCTGGCGCGCGCGATAGAGGAGGTCCGAAAGGGTAAGGTCGAGTTCCGCAACGACCGGACCGGCCTGCTCCACGTGCCGATTGGCAAGACGAGCTTTTCCGAGGAGAAGATCCGGGAGAATCTGGCGGCTCTTGTGGACGCCGTACAGCGTAACAAGCCCACGGGCGCGAAAGGCATCTACGTTCGGAGTATGACGCTGACGAGCACCATGGGACCGGGCATTCCGCTTGACGTGTCGTCCACGCTTGCGCTGGCATCTCAAGCGCACGCGTCTTAGTTGGAGAACTGAATACCGTAACATAGTAACACCAGACCTGAGACAGCCGGCGCGCGTACCGCGCTTAATGAGACAGCCGGCCGAGGTGTGGGAGCGGAGCGTAACGATTGACCAATGTGGTCCGATCGCAATCTCAGCCCTCGCACGCACTTCAGGCGTCGCGAGGGTTTTTCTATTGGGGAAACGGCTCGCCTGCTTATCACGAAAGAAAGGAGGTGAACAGGAAATGCCAACTGCACGAAAGGAAGAACTGGTTGTCGAGCTTCGGGAGCTCATCGAACGGTCGACTGCCGTGATTGTCACGGACTATCGCGGGCTCTCAGTGTCAGCAATAACCGATCTCCGCTCGCAGCTCCGCGGCGCAAACAGCGAGTACCACATCGCGAAGAACACGCTGGCCTCCCGCGCGGCACAGTCCGCTGGCGTTGAAGGGCTGGATCCGGCGCTCTCCGGGCCAACGGCGCTTGCGTTCGCGTTCGGCGATCCGGCGGCGCCCGCGAAGGTGTTGAACGAGTTCGCTCGAACCAGCAGGATCCTCACGATTCGCGCGGGATTGTTGAATAACAAGCTGATTTCGGCGGAGGACGTCAGTACGCTAGCCACCTTGGAGCCGCGAGAGGTTCTGCTGGCGAAGGTCCTCGGTGGGTTCAACGCACCGATAGCGAGCTTTGTCGGCGTACTGAGCGCGAGCATAAGTTCCATCGCGTATGTCCTTCAGGCGCGAATTGAACAGCTTGGAACTACACCGGATGATTCGCTGGGCGAAGCGGCACCAGCCGTATCATAAAACAGGAAAGGAAACACGAATGGCCACGTCACAAGAAGAGATGATCCAGGCAATTGAGGGCATGACCGTGCTCGAGCTCTCGGAACTCGTCAAGGCGCTCGAGGAGCGCTTTGGCGTGAGTGCCGCAGCCCCCGTCGCGGCTGCCGGCGCCGGCGTCGGTGGACCTGCGGCGCCTACCGAGGTGGTGGAAGAGCAGACGGAGTTCGATGTGGTGCTTACGGGCATTGGGGCGAACAAGATTGCGGTAATCAAGGCGGTGCGGGATCTGACCCCGCTCGGCCTCAAGGAGGCGAAAGATCTCGTGGAGTCGGCCCCGGCGCCGATTCTGCAGGCCGTGCCTCGCGAGGAGGCCGCGAAGGCCCAGACGCATCTCCAGGCTGCGGGGGCGACGGCGGACGTCAAGTAGTACACACCCCAGCCAGTCGGCGGGTGGCTAGATCCGCCCGCCGACTGGCCTTGTTTCTTGAAGTTTTACCTACGTCGCACTATGCTATAATCGCGGCAGTGACGGGGCGTGGCGCAGTCCGGTAGCGCACCAAGCTGGGGGCTTGGTGGTCGGAGGTTCAAATCCTCTCGCCCCGACCAACGACAGGCCAGGTATTCCCTGGCCTGTTTTGTTTTAGCTCGATCTTGCAAGTAAATTACCTGGTCGCTGTAACTCGGAGCCCCATCGTGGCGTAGGCATTCCTGCCTGCGGAACACCGTGCGGTATCAGGACAAACGATAGGCGCTGTCATTTTGTTTCTGTTCGTCGCGCCAGTTAGGAACCTAACCCCTTGGCCCGGCGTCGTAATCATCAGAGTCGGACGCGCAGTCCCTCGCTGGCATACTCGACATTGCCGGTGAAGGACATGCGGGCCCGATCGACAGAAGCGTTGGCTTGCGCCCGAGGCAGGTGCGTCAGGAGTAGCCGCTCCACAGCAGCAGCAGCAGCTAGTTTGCCAGCTTGTGCCGCACACAGGTGGATGCTGGGATCGCCCTCAGAAGCGCCCCATGCGGCCTCACAGAGCAGCAGGTGGGCATCATAAAGGAAGGGCGCAAGCTCTGGCATCCAGCCCGTATCGGCAGTATATGCGAGCACTCTACCGTCTAGCTCGAATCGCATGGCAAAGGTGTCGATCGGATGCAGGGTCTGGCGCATCGTGGCCGACAGATCACCCAGATGCAGGGTATCCTGCACGTCGTACTCGTGCAGGTTAAAGGTGCCAGTGAAGAACTCCGGGTTAGGATCCACGCCGCGCGTGACCTCATGCAGTAGCGCCGATCCACCCTTTGGCAGATACAGGTCGATCCGGTGCTCCGCCTGGGCTTCATAGGTCAGGTGGTAGCGCAGGGGAATAAGGTCTAGCCAGTGGTCGAAGTGCAGGTGGGACAGGACGATGCTGCCGAGGTGCTCCGGCTCAATCCTGGATCGCAAGCGCTCGAGTACGCCCGTGCCACAGTCGAGCAGGACGCTCGTTTCATCGCTTTGAAGCAGGTACCCGGAGCACGCCCCAGACGGGGAGGGCCATGCCGGGTTGCTTCCCAGGACCGTTAACTCAAGTGGCACGATCTGTCCGTCCTTTCTTTGCCGGTGCTGTACGGGACACCTGCTCGGTGGTGGTGGTTATGCGCGACTGAAAGTAGTCGCAGTGCCGGGTCAAGGGACACAGATGACATCGTGGGACGCCGGCTTTGCATACTTGCCGACCGTGGCGAATGAGATTGATGTGAAAGGCGTAGACGCGCTCTGGCGGCACGAGCGTGGCGAGCAGATCGTGAGCGCGGTCAGCGGTTACCTTCGGCCCTATGAGTCCCAGTCGCCCCGATACGCGATGGACATGGGTATCAACGGGCATCACAGGCAGGCCGTACGAAAAGAGAAGCACACAGGCGGCGGTCTTCGGTCCCACGCCAGGGAGACTCGTGAGCCATGCTCTGCCATCCGCGATGGGCAGGTTTTTCAGGAAACGCAGATCGAGTGAGCCTCGGCGGTCCAGTATCTCACGAAGCACCCGTTGTATCCGCCGAGCTTTGATGTTACTGAGGCCAGCGGACCGGATAACCTGTGTTAACTCCTCGACTGGCATCGCTGACACGGCATTCCAGTCACTGTGGCAGTGGTCTCTTAGTGCGTCAAAGGCTGCGCCAGAGTTTATGTCGGAGGTGTGTTGGGACAGAATAGTGAGGACCAGTTCGCTGGTTCCGTCGAGCTTTGGCGACCACTCGGCCTCGCCATAGGTATCGGCGAGTAAGGCGTCCACAGTCCGTGCATGGTGTGCGAGGCCAGCGATGATAGGCACCTCTGAGGAAGAGGAACGGTATTTTAAGCAGGAAGAGAAAGGGGGGCGCGGCGGCCTACTCTACCGGGATGAACCAGTACCATTGGCGCTACCGGGTTTCACGAGCGGGTTCGGGAAGGGACCGTGTGGAGCCCCGGCGCCGGGGGTCACGCCCCCCTGTGGTTGTTGTTTAGGGAAGAGGAGTGGAGGGTGATACGAGGTGATGGATGGATGGATGAATGGGTACGTTTTCCGCTGCCGGGCTGTCCGGGAAGCGGGGGGATGTGGTGGTGGGTGGAAATGGAGCGGGCAAGCCGATCGGCCGTTAGTACCGCTACGGCTCAACGTGTTGCCACGCGTACACCTGCGGCCTATCCACCGGGTAATCTACCCGGGGCCTGATAGGGAGGTCTCATCCTGGGGTGGGCTTCCCGCTTAGATGCTTTCAGCGGTTATCCACTCCGGACTCAGCTACCCGGCGGTGCCAACTCTTGACAACCGGTACACCGTAGGTCCGTCCATCCCGGTCCTCTCGTACTAGGGACAGCTCCCCTTCACAACCTCCTGCGCCCGCGACGGATAGAGACCGAACTGTCTCACGACGTTCTG
>JACDAU010000022.1 GCA_013695265.1 Chloroflexia bacterium | reverse complement strand
CGTGGAGGCCGATGGATGGCTCATCCAGAATGTAGAGCACACCCACGAGGCCACAGCCGATCTGGCTGGCTAGCCGGATGCGCTGTCCTTCGCCGCCGGAAAGCGTTGGCGCGGCACGGTCGAGGGTGAGGTAGTGCAAACCGACGTTCAGCATGAACTGGAGCCGGTCGCGGATCTCCTTGAGCACCTCGCCGGCGATCTCGAACTGTTCGCGATTCAGGGCGTCCGCAGCCTCCGATCCCGCCGGTTCGCTGCGTTGGAGCCCCATGACCCAGGCGTGCGCCTCGTCGATCGCCATCGCGCTTACCTCGGTGATGGCTTTGCCACCAACGGTCACGGCGCGCGCTTCGGGACGCATCCGTGCGCCCTCGCAACCGGGACACGGCTGCTCACTCATGAAACTGGCGTACCAGCGCCGCGTCTGCTCCGACCCGGTCTGTCGGTAGAGCCGGTTGATGCTGGCGATGATGCCGTCGTGCGCGCGGGTGCTCTCGCCTGACCAGCTCCCCTCCTCGTTCTCGCTGCCCCACGTGAAGCGGATCTTCTCCTCCCCCGAACCGTACAGTAGCACATCCCGGAACCGCTGTGGCAGTTCGCGCCACGGCAGATCGAGGTCCACGCCGTAGTACCCGGCGATAGCCCGGAGCTGGCGCAGTCCCCACGACTGCTTCTTTTTGGTGAGATCACCATACCACCGCGACGCGCCCTCCAGCAGCGAGATCTCCGGGTCGGCAATGATCAGCGCTGGATCGACGTCCGCCTGCGTGCCGAGGCCGTTGCAATCGGGGCACATGCCCAGCGGTGAGTTGAAGCTGAAGAGCTGTGGAGACAATTCGGGGAGGCTGATGTTACAATGCGGACACGCCGCCGCCTCGCTGTACAGTAGATCGCGACCATCCAGCATATCCGCCACGAGAATGCCGTCTGCCGCGCGCAGGGCGGTCTCCACCGCGTCAACGAGACGCGACTCCCACTCCGGGCGGTCGGCGTCGTCCTCCGGCGCCCGCAGCCGGCTGACCACCAGCTCGATCGTGTGCACCCTGGTCTTTTCCAGCTTTGGCGCGGCTTCCAGCTCCACCACCGCGCCATCGATCCGCGCTCGAACGTAGCCGTCAAGACGCGCCTGCTTCAGAACCTCGGCGTGCGTTCCCTTTCGACGGCGCACAACTGGAGCGAGCAGTTGAAAGCGCGTGCCCGCTGGCAGCGCAGCGAGCGAGTCGGCGATCTGCTGGGCGCTCTGCGACGACACCTCGCGCCCGCATTTCGGGCAGTGCGTGATACCAGCACGGGCGTACAGGACGCGGAGATAATCCATTACCTCCGTGACGGTGCCGACGGTCGAGCGCGGGTTCTTGCTTACCACCTTCTGCTCGATCGCGATGGCGGGACTCAGGCCACCGATGTAGTCGACCTTCGGTTTTTCCATCTGGCCGAGGAACTGTCGCGCGTACGCGGAGAGGCTTTCCACGTACCGTCGCTGACCCTCCGCGTAGATCGTGTCGAACGCCAGGCTCGACTTGCCGGAGCCGCTCACCCCTGTGAGGACGACGAGCTTGTGTCGCGGAATCGCAACGTCCACGTTCTTCAGGTTGTGGTGCTGGGCGCCGCGAATCGTGATGTCGGACGGTTCCATCTCAACTCCCATAGTCTGCTACAGGTTGCAAGCACATGCTACCCGCCGGGCAGTTCGCTTTCACCCCGCACGGTCATAGCAGCGTTATAGCAGGCGGGCACGGCAGTGGGACCAACGGAGCGGGCTTCGTAAACAAACGTTCACAGACTCGCCGGGGCACCCGTATCGCGCAGCGGCCGACCGTCATCTCAGCCGCGAGGCGGTCCCTGGCGAACGCGTTCCGCCATCTCCTCGACGGGCCAGACATATGAGGCGTCGAACGTGAACGGGCGGAAGCGCTCGGGACCGACATCCTCTACCCACCACGTCGCCCCCACTGCCTCGAACGGGGCGACAATCTCCGCGCCACGCGACGGGCCGTCACCGGGCGTACTGCCACTATGTACCACCTCGAACGGCTGGCTCATCGTGCGGAACTGGCCGATGTAGCCGAGGATACTTTGCAGGTCGCTGGGACCCAGGGGCTTCTCCCAGCGCAGGGGAACGACGCCGTCCCACCGCGCCGCTCGACGCATCGGCGCAAGGTTCGGCCACGCGCCCGCGACCCAGATGGGGATGCGAGGTGACTGCACGGGCGTCGGCTTGAAGCGCATCTCCCCAAGGTGGTAGTGCCTGCCCTCATAGCCGAACGGCTCACCGCTCCACAAACCGGTAACGACGTCGAGCCCCTCATCGAGCATCCGCGCCCGTTCTTTCGTCCCGGTCTCCTCGCCGAACGCCCCGAACTCGACTTCCACGGGGTCGCCAATGCCCACGCCGAGCACCAGCCGGCCGTTCGAGAGCTGGTCGAGGCTCACCGCCTGCCGCGCGAGCACCCAGGGCCGACGGCGGGGGAGCGGCGTGACGAGCGTGCCAATCGTGATGCGCTCCGTCGCCGCCGCGACCGCCGAGAGCACCACCCACGGGTCGCCGACATCCAGGCCGTGCGGATCGAAAAGGATGTGGTCCCAGATAAAGAAGCCGTCCCACCCCGCCGCTTCCGCATCACGCGCAAGCTGGGCGACCCTGTTGGGATCGGCATAAGCGTCAAAGATGGGCATGTTCGTTCCGTACTTCACGGCGGCTCCTTACCGGTGCTGATGGAGTGAGCCTGCATTGTAGCCGCGAACCGATTACGATAACAGTCCCTGACCTGGCTCCCGCCTCCAACTCGTTAAGCTGTGGCCCGCCCATGATGAACGTCGTACATAAATGAAACGGACAGAGAGACGTTCGCAGTCGGCCTGAAAGGGGGGTTACAGGCTAGGGCCATTGTCAAAGTCCATCCGGAACTCCTCCACGGTCCACGTGTGTGCCTGGGCTGACCCCGAAGCGGTCCTTCGAGCCGCGTCCGTGCGGCGGCATCCCGCTCAGCCGTCGCACCGACTGCCCGGTATTGCCGCCGGCCACATGGTCAGTGCCACGACTTTGACATCGCCCTGGGCTACAAGCTAATCCTGCCTGCTATCTAGCACCTCCCATGCTAAACTAGGTTCCACATAAGCAAGGGGGCCAGTTTGCCGCAGTCGATCAGTCATAATAAGCTCCTCTATGCGGACAACCTCAATATTCGGCGCGAGTACGTTTCCGTCAGCAGCCACGGCGTGATCTACTTGGTAGTTCGATTGTGTTGAGAGAGCATCTGCTTGCAATTCAGGAGGGACTGCGGGCGGGGCGGTTCGCAAGCGAGGCCGCAG
>JACDAU010000544.1 GCA_013695265.1 Chloroflexia bacterium | reverse complement strand
CACGGGCGTGGAGCTACGCAAGGGCATTGTGACTGACCAGTACCTGCGGACGAACGTTTCTGATATCTACGCTGCGGGTGATGTTGCGGAGTTCTTCGATGTCCACATCGAGAAGCACAACACGATGGGCACATGGGACAACGCGCTCTCCCACGGACGCACTGCCGGGGTGAACATGGCCGGCGGCGAGGAGGTGTACCACGAGGTGCCCACGTACACGAGTCCGCTTTTCTCCTCGAATATCGCCGTGATGGGCGTGACAAGCGAGAACCGGCCGGACCTGGAATTCGTCACGCGTGCCGTGCCGGAGGAGCGCGAGTACAAGAAGCTTTTCTTTTTGGAAGACCGGCTCGTCGGAGCGGTGACCATCGGCAGGCCGCGCGGTCGAAAGCGGCTACTGCAGATGATGCACACGGGCGAACGACTCGAAGGGCCGAAAGAGTCGCTGCTCGATGCCGGATAGCGGCTACGTCCTGCTTACGGGCTTCGAGCCGTTCGGCGGCGATCTTCTCAACCCATCCGCGCTGCTCGCGGAGAGACTGCACGGCTCGGAGATCAAAGGCGTGCGGATTGCGAGCGCCTGCTTGCCCGTCGATCTCGCCCGCCTGCCTGTGGAGATTGAACGGCTACTCGACGGACCATCACCTCGCGCCATCGTCAACCTCGGCCTCGCGGCGGGCCGGACAGCGGTCGCCGTCGAGCGGGTCGCGGTGAACGCGCTGGACTTCAACATCCCGGACAATGCGGGGCAGCAGATCCGTGACCGTCCCATTCTGCCGGACGGTCCGGCGGCATACCTTTCGCGGCTGCCGCTGCGGCAAAGCGTCGAGCGCTTGAGGGCACGGGGGATCCCAGCCTACATCTCCGATACCGCCGGTCTATACCTGTGCAACGCGTGCATGTATCTTGTGCTTCACACGCTCGCGCAGCGCGGGTGGGACATCCCTGCGGGTTTCATCCATGTCCCATTCATACTGGAGCAGACGGCGCAGCAAGAAGCTCCTCGCGCCAGCCTGCCGCTCGATATGCTCACTCTGGCCACCGGTATCCTCGTCGAGACGGCGCTGGCCGAGACGCAGACACAACCCCTGCGACAGGTGCTATCCTCTACTGAATAGCGCCGAGGCACGATGCACGTGGGGTATCAGTGCCGATGCATGCGGTACGCTGTGTTTGTCGACGGGGGAGGACCATGGGCACACGAATCGAGGGCAGCGCAAGACTCGGCCCCTGCATGGCCTTTCTGTCCGGGGTGGAGCGCCAGGCGTGATCGTGAGTCTGCGGTACGTCCCCGCCGGGGAGTGCGCGCTAATGATATACGCGCACGCCGAGAATCCGGAGGAGTGTGCGGCACACCTGCGAGGCATGCTGGCCGCGCTCGACGCCGCGCCGCCACCCTACCTCGTGGACGCCATTCCCACTAGCGACTCGATCCTGTTGCTGTATGACCCTCTTCGGACGACGGGGGCCGAGATGGAAACGTACGTGTCCCGCCTGGCGCTGCCAGCTCCCGCCGAGCAGTCCGCGTCACGGCTGATCGAGCTGCCCGTATTGTACGGCGGCGAGGCGGGCGTCGATCTCGGCAGAGTAGCGGCCATGGCAGGTATTGAGGAGGCCGAAGTGGTGTGGCTGCACGCGAGTACGGAGTACATCGTGCGCTTTCTGGGATTTATGCCGGGCTTCCCGTATCTCGGCCCTTTGCCGGTACCGCTGCAGACGCCGCGGCACGAGACACCGCGCACTGTGGTGCCCGCGGGTAGCGTCGCCATAGCCGAGGACCAGACCAGCATCTATCCTGTTACCAGTCCGGGTGGCTGGAACCTGATCGGACGCACGCCGTGGCGGCTCTTCGACGTGCACGAGAACCCGCCATCGCTCCTGCTGCCTGGCGATCGCGTGCGCTTCAATCCAGTGGACGAGGCGGAGTATAGCCGTATTCATTTTGAGATCCTGGCGGACCGGCGATGAGCAAGGACGCGTTGCTCGTTCGTCGTGCCGGGCTGCAAACGACGGTGCAGGATCTCGGCCGACCTGGGTATGGCCGCTACGGCGTTCCGCTCAGCGGCGCCATGGACACGGAGTCGTTACGCCTCGGCAATATGCTGCTGGACAATCCCGCGCACACCGCCGCGCTGGAGATGACGCTCGTCGGTCCGGAACTGGAGGCCCTTGGGAGCCTTGATTGCGCTTATACGGGCGCGGACATGAACCTGACCGTGCAGGGCCGACGGATACAAACAGGGAGAACGTTTGGCGTACACGAAGGCGATGTGCTCCGGTTCGGCGCGGCTCGAGTGGGTGCGCGTGCGTGCCTCTGCCTCCGAGGCGGCGTCGATGTCGAGCCTGTGCTGGGCAGCCGCTCCACGGCTGTAACCGCACACCTCGGCGGGTTGGAAGGACGCCCCCTGCTTGGCGGGGACATTATCCGCGTCCTTGAGCCGCCCGCCGGTACCGTGCCCCTCGTCCGTGTGCTCCCACGCTCCCTACTGCGGTACTATGGGCCCGAGACAAAGCTGCGGCTCGTCGAGGGACCGCAAGGCGCCGAGATGCGAGGAGCACTCGAACTCCTACTGGCGTCGACATGGACCGTCAGCGGCCGGTCCAACCGGGTGGGTGTGCGGCTCGACGGTCCGCTGCTGCCGATGCGCCCGAGGGCATGGCGGACGGAAGGCGTTCCCATCGGCGCCGTGCAGGTTCCAGCGGACGGCGCGCCGATCCTGCTGCTCGCCGACCGGCAAACCACGGGTGGCTACCCAAAGCCAGCCGTGATCGCCGCAGTGGACCTGCCCGCCGCAGGGCAACTCCGGCCCGGCGACCGCGTGACGTTTACCATGGTCACGGCGGAGGTAGCCACCGATCTGCTCCGCGACCGAGAAGCACTGCTCCGTTCGGCGCATCCTGACGGCGGCTCGGCGGGGGCGATAGCCACCACGATCGCCGCGCTGGAGGCCAGCGCGATAACGGAACTGGAGATCCGGCGGAGTGCGCTCGCGTTCAAGTGGCAGCGCCCGAAGCTCGATTGAGTGAGAGGGCTAGCTGTCATGTAGTTTTTTCACTGCGTTGTCACGGGTGTCCGCGCCGGAAATCACACCGCCTTCCGACTCTTCCTCCGCAAACGCGCCCGGTGTGTTCTCGCCGCGCGGGCCGCGTGCGCCGCTGAAGTTCGACTCTGAGGAGGCGCTGCCCTGATGCGCACCGCTCTCACCGAAGCTGCCACCACCGCTCACACCACCAGGCCCTTGCGCCACGGGATCAATGGCCTCGCTCCCTTCCGTGTGTGCCGCCTCGCCTCGATGTGGTTCACGCTCGGCCCACGGCGTGTCTCGGCCAGCGACCATGTCCTCGCTGGCCTGCTATGCCTGCTCATCGAAGCGCTCTTCGCTGTTCGGGGTGTTATCCACGATTCGATCCTCCAGGGATATCTGATGCTTTCATCTGTTCGCGGGCGCAAGAAAAGTGCCAGAAACAATCGAACACTGCGCGAGGCTCAGCATCCGGGTTCAGTCATGGGGAGCATGCAGATGAGGCACGGATTGCCCTCCGGCGTCTGCAAGCAATGATGTCGGGGATGCTCGACGCGTCACGGCTGGAAGCGGACCCTGCCAGGTCACACGCTGCCGAGGCTGGGACGACGGATCCTTCGTTGCGGCTCAGAGCTTGCCCTGAGCCTGCCAACGGAATGACATGGCCGAAGTCAGTGCTGGTGGACCGTCAGGCTGACGGCTAACCGTTCTATCCTACGCGGTAACGAAATCCCTGCCATACGCCATCTGCTCGAGGCGCGCCACGCGCTCAGGGATGGGTGGGTGCGTGCTGAAGAGTCCCGAGAAACCACCGCCCTTGAACGGGTTTACGATGAACAGGTGCGCAGTCGCGGGGTTTACCTTCATCGGATGGACCTGCGTGCCGGCCTCCAGTCGCTGCAGCGCGCTTGCCAGCGCCATCGGCTGACCACTGATCTGCGCGCCACCGGCATCTGCGGCGTACTCTCGCGAGCGGGAGATCGCCATCTGGATCAGCGTAGCCGCGATCGGCGCGACGATGATCGAGACGAGCAGCCCGATCGGGTTCATCCCACCCTCGTCGTCGTCCGACCGGCCTAGCCCACCGAAGATCGCCGCGAACTGCGCCATCTGCGCCAGGAACATGATCGTGCCCGCGATCGTCGCGACGATTGTTTGAATCAGCGTGTCGCGATTCTTGACGTGGGCCAACTCGTGCGCCATCACACCCCGCAGCTCGTCGTAACTCAGGAGCTGCATGATGCCCGTCGTGGCGGCAACTGCCGCGTGCTTCGGATCACGGCCAGTCGCAAACGCATTCGGCGCAGGGGTATTCATAACGTACACGCGGGGCTTGGGCAACTGCGCGTTCCTGGCGAGCTCCTCCACCATGCGGTGCAGCTCCGGCGCGTCGGCGGCGCTGACCTCGTGCGCGCCGGACATCGCCAACGCGACCTTGTCCGAGTTCCAGTACGCAAACATGTTCGTCAGCAGCGCGAACCCAAAAGCGATAATCAGCCCATCACGGCC
>JACDAU010000485.1 GCA_013695265.1 Chloroflexia bacterium | reverse complement strand
GGGGCTTGAACCGCTGCCGCGATTAGCTGCTCCAGAAGGCCCCGCGGCACCACATCCGGCCGCATCTTCCCAATGCTGCGCCGGGTCCGAATAACTTCTAGCACGTCCACGTTTACGTCCATTCCTTTCCATTTCACCATCGCTTCGTTGAGACTCCATGACACCTCACCCGTAGCCGCGCGGACGTCAGAGATTGCGTTCAAGCCAGTTGAGCAACTCGATTACGCCAGGAACGCCAGGGACGGTGACATCCGCCATCTCCAGCACGGCAGGAGGCGTTTCGGCACTCGTGACGCCCACGCACACCGCGACAACCTGGCTGGCGTCGCGCATTTCCCGTAGGACTCTGAACGCGTCGACATCCGTTACGTCGTCGCCGATGAACACGCAACCACGAAGTCCGTGACGCTGGATGAGCCGCCGCACCGCGGCCCCCTTCCCTAGCTCAATCTCGGGGCGCAACTCAATGATCATCCGTCCTTCGTACAGCCGGAAGCCGTGTCGCTCCGCGACCGGACGAAGCACGCGGATGAGTTCCGCGTGGGCGGCTTCAGGATCCGGCGCCTGACGGTAATGTACCGTTCCCGTGACCCCTTTGTCCTCCCATAACACGTCTGTCGTGGTCACGCAGGGGCGCGTTTCGGCAAAGATCTGCGCGAGGCGTCCAGCGTATGGACGGACTTCCGGTATGAGCGCCACTGCTCCGTCGAGGATCTCCTCCAGCCCGTGATTGCCGGAATACACCAGGCTGGGCACGCCAACCATATCGCGGGCGTACTCCGTTCCTCTCCCGGTGATCGCGGCGACGACAGACAGCCGCTTACAGAGCACACCCAGAAGTTCAGCAGCCTCAGGATCGACCCTCGCCTCATTGGGGGTTGGGGCAACAGGGCTGATAGTGCCGTCAATATCAGTAAAGAGGCCAGACGGCGCTAGAGCAAGCGCGTCAAACACGACCTCCCAGTTCTCTGCAACAATCACGCTTCGTGCTCCTCGCACAAACGCTCGATATCCTCTAACTGCTGATTGAGCCACCACGCGACATCCTCGCGCTCAACGCACGAGCGCAGACGGTCCGCGAGCTCGCGCCGTTCCTCCTCCGGCTGCATCAGAGCGTTGTAAAGGGCCTCGGCTGTCCCAAGGACGTCCGCGGCGCTCACGAAGTTCGGGAGAGGAGCAAACTGCTCGAACGCGCCCGCACCATCGGAGAGGACGAGCACGCCATTCCGCTCATTCACCACGGCGCCCTCTTTCGCGACGAGGTTCATGCCATCTATCACCGGGTTCACGAGCAGCACGTCGTACCGGCGCATTGCGGCGAGCGCGCGAACATAGTTGTTCCCGATGAACGGCTGCACGGGCTGCCAGTAGTCGGTCCCATGTCGCTGGTTGATACGCCCAATGGCGGCAAAGACCTCATCCTGATAACGCTCATACTCGGTGATGTCGCTGCGTGAGGGGACGAGGAATGCGAGGAGATTCACCTTCTCTTGCAACTCGGGGTGCTGGTCAAGCATGAGACTGAACGCTTCGAAGCCGCGCAACAGGTTCTTGCTGGGCTCGATGCGATCCACCCGGAGGATGTTCTTGTCTCCAAAATACGGCGCGAGATATTCAAGTTCACGCTCCGCTTCCTCGCCGTTCGCAAGCGCACGGACGGAGGCGGGGTCAATGCTGATCGGATACTTCCGCAGATATGTCACGCGGCCGTCGTACTCAACCGTCGCATCCTCGTAGTCGACGAGCACGCCGGGTAAGAACGAGCCCGCCGACCGCAGGAAGTTTATTGCGGAGCGGTTCGTTTGAAAGCCGATGATGTCGCACGCCAGCAGCGAACGCACGATCTCCTGGCGCATCTCCACAGGCAGCACCCGCAGATAATCCGAACCAGGGAAGGGGATGTGAAGGAAGAACTGAATCGGGAGGCTGGGATAACGCTCGCGCAGCGGGCGGGCTGCGAGATAGAGGTGATAGTCCTGTATCATCACGACGGGACGCTCGGCGCGCTCAACCTCCTCGGCGATGACATTCGCGAATTGTTGGTTGGCTGGTACATAGCCCTCATGCCACGCGCGCCACTCCTTGAGCCCAATGCGCGGTTCGCGCGGTGTGTCCAGCATGTAGTGCTGGAGGAACCACAGTAAGGGATTGGCGATCACATTATAATATCCGTCGTAAACGTGCTCGTTCAGATCAACAAAGCGTAGAAGATAGCTGGAGTCGTTGTCCTCGACCGGAATGGGCTCGCTGCCCTGGTCCGCCTGCACCTGCCGATCCGCACTCGTGCGCGCTGCGGCGACCCACGTCGGGCTGGCGTAGCGGCTGATCTGGCTGACTGCGGTCACCACGCCGCCCGCGCCCCGCTTGCGCTGATAGCCGCCTTCGGTGAGCGTGAACTCGAACGGACCGCGGTTCGAGGCGATGATGAGGTGTCGGTTCCTCAGTAGTTCACTCGTGGTCGCCGAGGGCGAATTGACAGCTCCTGCGTCCCCAACCATTCGCATACCATCTCCCAATCGTGTGATCACCGTTTCACTCGCTTGATTATACCGATGCACGCAATGACCGCTGGCCTGTCCGCAGGGACCAGCGCACCTGAGAGCCATGGTAGAATGTGCTCCAGACCAGTGAGAATCCAATGGACACTGCGGTCTGTTTCGCCCGTCCGGACAATCGGTTGGCCGCGTCGAATGTATAACCCTGAGGCGGTACTAACAGTGATGCAAACCGGTCGCCTTGCCTTAACTCGGATGCCGATGCTCGTCGGCACTCAACGACGCGCCGTGTTTGCAGCGCCGCACTAGCTTGTGGATGCATCCACAGATCCTCTGAGTATACCCTTGCGCGGTCCGCACCTCGTCGTGCTCGTCGGAGCGAGCGGTGCGGGCAAGAGCACCTGGGCCGCGCGCTGCTTCTCCCCGACGGAGATCGTCTCTACAGACCGGTGTCGCGCCCTCGTCGGCGACCGCGAGGAGGTACAAGCATATAGTAAGCAGGCCTTCGAGCTCTTTTACTTCCTGATTGCGAAGCGCATGGAGCTACGGAAGACGATCGTGGCCGATTCCACCGCACTGGACGCAGGCACGCGGCGAAAGCTGCTGGACCTGGCGCACTCGCACAGCTACCCGGCGGTTGCGATTGTCTTTCCTGTATCCCTGGACGTGCGTCGTAAACGGAACGCCCGACGCGTTCGGCAGGTACCAGATGTCGTGCTCGTGTCCCAGCAGGCGGCGTTGGAAAAGGCGAGGGCAGATATTGGGCGCGAGGGCTGGGACACCACCCATGTGCTGCGCCTACACGAGGCTGAGACGACGGTGGTGGTGCGGCTGGGCGCCGATGTCCGATCATCCGTTGCGCCGCCATACGACATCGTGGGCGATGTCCACGGCTGCTATGACGAGCTGACGGAACTGCTGGCACGGCTCGGGTGGCGACGGGACGGGGAGAGCTGGAGTCATCCAGAGGGGCGGACGCTGATTTCCCTCGGCGATCTGGCGGACCGCGGTCCCGACGTGCCAGCCTGCTTCAAGCTCTGGATACGGCTGCACGCAGAAGGCAAGGCGCTCTTCGTACCGGGCAACCACGACAACAAGTTGATGCGCTATCTCCAGGGGCGGCAGGTCAATACGACTAACGGACTGGCCGCGAGCATTGAGCAGATGGACGCCCTGCCCCAGCCCGAGCGCAGCGCCCTCCAGGCCGCCATTCTGCAGATGGTTACCGAGGCGCCACCATATCTGATGCTCGACGGGGGCAGGCTGATTGTTGTGCATGCGGGGATTAAACAGGAGATGATCGGCAAGGTCTCCAAGAGCATCCAGGCGTTCACGCTGTATGGTGACGTAACCGGAGAAAAGACGCCTGACGGGTGGCCCGTGCGCCGCGACTGGGCAGCGGACTACCGAGGCAACGCTTACATTGTGTATGGACATACACCGGTGCCAAAGCCTGTGCCCTTTCGCAAGACTGTGAACATCGACCAGGGATGCGTCTTCGGCGGCCGGCTGACGGCGCTACGCTATCCGGAGATCGGATTCGTGCACGTGCGCGCCGGGCGCACCTACCACCAGGGGCCATTGGGGAGCGCGCTCGCAGCAGACGACGCCGACACCGAGACCAACTCCGGCTAATGCACTGCGGCGCCGTCTCTCCGAACGTGCACGGTCCGGCTACACTCCTGGTTTCGACACAATGTACCAACCAAGTCCAGTCTGTTCCACGCAGCCCGTCAGAATGTACCCGGCCTCGAACGCCTCGGCAAAGACCTGTCGGAGGTGGAGCCGCCATCGCAGTGCCAGATCAGGATCTGCACGCTGAACGGCGCGATAATCTCGGGGTGCCGCGATGTGGCACTCGACGCCCGCAAGCGTGGCCAGTCGACGCGGCTCGGGCAATCCATCCCGCCGCCACTCTGCGGCGGTGATCACGGTTGCTGCCGGGGATGCACCGGTTGGTGCAGAAAGATCTCCCTCCCGCGCCATCCAGCGCACTTCCAACCGGTCCGAAGGCAAACCCCGGTTCAGCGCATCCACCATCTCACCGTAGGCATCTACGATGTACGTGTCGCACACCACGCCGAGGCGACCGAAGTTGAACAAATTGTTTCCGACTTCCAGTGGGTCGACCGTCCACGTGATCTCGTCCAGCCCCTGCGCGCGTACAATCTCACGCTGCCGCAGCTTGAGCGCCAGGCCGATGCCGAGGCGGCGATACGGCGCAAGAACGCCGAGCATGTGCGAGTGGTGGTGGACGCGCCCGTCCGTAAGCGCTGGGAATCCATAGAGAATGCCGATCATTCGACGCTCGACGAACGCGCCGAGGAGCACGGCACCATGTCGTGCGCTAGCCGTGAGGAGGTTCGCCGGCACGTCGATTTTATCCGAGCCCCAAATCTCTCGCTGCAGCCGCTCGTGCGCCCTGAACTCTTCGACGGTACTCAACATTCGTATCTCATAGTCCACTGGTGCCGTGAGTATAGCAGAATAGGCCGATTTGACCGTCCTCACTGCCCTCAGTTACACTGCGGCTCGTGAACACCGACAACGACCGCATCATCCTTCGGGGAATGACCTTCTATGGGTACCACGGTGCGAGACCGGAGGAACGTTTTCTCGGTCAACGCTTCGTCGTCGACCTCGAGGTCGGCGCGGACCTGCGCACGGCGGGCAAGTCCGACGACCTTGCCCACACGATCGATTACGGCGAGTTGTACGGGGAAACGAAACGGATCCTGGAAGGTCCGCCGTTGAACCTGCTGGAGGCCGTGGCGGAGCGGATCGCCGCATCCGCATTGCGTCACGACGGAGCGCGATGGGCGCGCGTGCGCGTCCATAAACCAGGCGTTCCTATCACGGGCAGCATCCTGACAGAGGCGACGGTCGAGATAACGCGAGTGGCTGCGCGATTCGACGGAGATGGCTAAACGTCCGTTTGCGTACGGCAAAGGTACGTTGCGGTGTGACGGCGTGGCTCTCTCGGAGATCGCCGATCGCTTTGGAACCCCAACATACGTCTACTCCGCCGATGCGATCCGTGGAGCCTACCACGAGATGGATCGAGCGTTCGACAGACTCCCGCATCGAATCTGTTATTCCGTCAAGGCGAACCCGAACTTGTCCGTTTGCTCACTCCTCGCGGGCCTGAGGGCTGGAGCGGATGTCACATCTGGTGGCGAGCTGGCCCGCGCCCTCCAAGCGGGATTCCAACCGGAGCAGATCGTTTTTGCTGGCGCAGGGAAGTCGCGCTCGGAGATGGAAGACGCACTCACCGCCGGAATCGGTTGCTTCAGCGTGGAAAGCGAGGGCGAGCTACGCCTCCTCTCGGCAGTTGCCGCCGAGCGAGGCGCCGTCGCGCGCTTCGCACTTCGGGTGAACCCGGACGTGAATGCTCACACCCATCCATTCATCACAACCGGACTTGCCTCTACCAAGTTCGGCGTTCCCATCGCCGATGCTTCGGACCATTACGCATTAGCGGCCACTCTGCCAGGGCTACGCGCGGAGGGCGTGGGAATGCACATCGGCTCGCAGATGACGGATCTCTCCCCCGTCGTCGAGGCAACCCAGGGCCTCGCGGCCCTCGCCTCCAAGCTTCTCGAACGCGGGCACACCCTGCGGCACATCGACATCGGCGGCGGGTATCCCATCCCGTACGGCGACGAGCAGCCAGACACTCCCGGTCAGCTCGCGACTGAGATCGAGCCCATGCTGCGCCCGCTCGGACTCGTCGTGCTCACAGAGCCAGGGCGCTGGTTGGTGGGCACGGCAGGAGTCCTCATCGTTCGGGTCCTGTACCGAAAACGGAACGGTGCGCACGCGTTTATCATTGTGGACGGTGGGATGAACGCCCTGCTTCGGCCGGCTCTTTATCGCGCACAACACAAAGTGGTCGCCGTGCGCGAGAACTCCCGTAACACCCGGGCCGAGGTGGTGGGCCCCGTGTGCGAATCAACGGATGTGCTTTCCTTTGAGGCCATGGCGCCGGACGTTCAACCCGGCGAACTGCTGGCGATCCTCGATGCCGGCGCTTATGGCTTCTCGATGGCAAGTGAATACAACGGCAGGCCGCGCCCAGCCGAGGTACTCGTCGACGGCGCCGAGGCGCGGCTCGTGCGGCGGAGACAAAGTCACGAGGAGATCATGGCCCCTGAGATGGGTCTCTGAAGCAAGGAGTAGTCAATGCCCAGCCATCAAAGAATGGTCGTCACGACAGACACCGCGCCTCAGGCGGTGGCGGCATACTCGCAAGCGCTAGTCGTCGGTGCCTTTGTGTACACGAGCGGGCAGATCGGCCTGAATCCCGAAAGCGGCACGATGGTCGACGGAGGCATCAACGAGCAGACGCGACAGGTACTCGAAAACGTGAGCGCGGTGCTGAAAGCCGCTGGGTCCGGCCTCGACCTCGCGATAAAGAACACCTGTTACCTGGCCGACATGTCGGACTTTGGCGCGTTCAACGAGGTCTACAGAACGTTCTTCCCGTCAGACCCGCCCGCGCGGACCACCATCGGGGTCTCGGCGCTGCCACAGGATGCGCGCGTAGAAATCGAGAC
>JACDAU010000430.1 GCA_013695265.1 Chloroflexia bacterium | reverse complement strand
ACCTGGAGTCGCTCCTGCGGTGGCAGACCACAGGCACGCTGGGCGCGGAGGTGGTCCTCGTGCTCTGCAACAGGGCCGGTGCGGGTGCGCTCGAGGTCGCAGCGCGGTACGGCGTGGAGGCGGCGGTTTGCGCCCAAGCGAAAGGACAGGACCGGGAGACGGCACAGATGGAGATGTCGAGCCTGCTTGAGGATCGGGGCGTCCAGCTTGTCGTCACCGCGGGATACGACCGCGTGCTCGCACCGGCCTTTGTGCGGCAGTGGCAGGGCAAGGCGATAAATGTCCACCCATCCCTGCTGCCGGCGTTTGGGAAGAGCCTGCACGCGCCGGCCGAGGCGTTACATCACGGCGTCAAAATCGCGGGCTGCACGGTACACTTCATCACCGAGGACGTGGACGGCGGGCCGATCATCGCGCAGGCTGCGGTTCCGGTTTTGCCGGGGGACGACCTCACGGCCTTATCCGCACGGATCCTCGAACAGGAGCATCGCCTGCTACCAGAGGCCGTCCGGGCATACGCCCGTGGCCGCCTGCAAATCGCTGACGGAAGGGTGTTGTACGCGGGAGGATAACATGAGGGCGATACTGAGCGTATCCGATAAGGCGGGGATAGAGGCTGCTGCGCGGCGGCTGGCGGGGTTCGGCGTGGAGATCTACTCCACCGGCGGGACGCTCACGGCGCTCCAGCGTGCCGGTGTTGAAGCGCATTCCGTGACGGAACTCACCGACTTCCCTGAGATCATGGATGGGCGCGTTAAGACGCTGCACCCTGGCTTGCACGGCGGTATCCTTGCCCGGCGGTCCGAGGCCTCTGATCTCGAACAGATAGCCCAGCTCGGCATTCAGCCGATTGATGTCGTGCTTGTGAACCTCTATCCGTTCGCCAGAGCTATCGAACCCCCGGAGGCCACGATGAGCACGGCGCTGGATAACATCGATATCGGCGGCCCCACGCTGATCCGCGCCGCAGCGAAGAACTTCGAGGATGTGCTGGTGCTCACAGACCCCGCCGACTATGACATGGTGTTCGGGGAGTGGTCCGAACACGGCGCGGTGAGCATACAGACGCGCCAGTGGCTCGCGGCGAAGGGTTTCGGCCACGTCTCCGCGTACGATGCGCTGATCGCCTCGTACCTGCGCGGTGGCGAGGAACTGTTTCCGTCCACGTTCACCGTCGCTATCGAGAAGGTACAGGACCTACGATACGGCGAGAACCCGCACCAGCGTGGCGCGCTTTACCGTGAAGTGGGTCGTAGAGCGGGTGGGCTGGCGTCGTCGCTTCGGCAGCTCGGCGGGAAGGATCTCTCGTTCAACAACATCCTCGATGTGGAACTTGCGGTCGCGACGGTATCCGACTTCAACGGGCCAACCATTGCTATCATCAAGCACGGCAATCCCTGTGGCCTGGCGACGAACTCGGACCTGACGCTGGCGTTTGAGCACGCGCTGATGGGCGACCCGGTGTCCGCGTTTGGCGGGGTGGTGGCGGTGAACCGGCCCATTGACGAGGCGCTGGCAGAGGTCATGAGTCATACCTTCTTTGAGGTGGTCACTGCGCCGGCGTTCGACGAGCGCGGGCGGCAGATTCTCACGCGGCGAAAGAACTTGCGTCTCCTGGAGGTCGGCCCGATACAGCATAGCTGGGAGCTGCCGACAGGTCCGGCGACGCTCGACTGGAAACGTGTGAGCGGTGGCTTCCTTGTTCAGACGCCGGACGCCATCGCGCCCGACGAGGTCGAGACCCGGCTCGTGGCGGGGCCGCAACCGACGCTCGATGAGACCACGGATCTCCTGTTCGCGTGGCGCGCCGCGGAGCACGTGCGGTCCAACGCGATTGTCCTCGCCAAGAACCTCGCGCTCGTGGGCATGGGGGCGGGCCAGCCGAGCCGGGTCGACTCGGTTCGCCTGGCGGTGCAAAAGGCGGACTTGCGCGCTCAGGGCAGCGTCCTGGCAAGCGATGCGTTCTTCCCGTTCGCCGATAATATCGAGGAGGCAGCCAAAGCGGGCATATCGGCAATCATTCAGCCCGGCGGCTCCATTCGCGACGACGAGGTGATCGCCGCTGCGGACCGCCATGGGATCTCGATGGTCTTTACCGGCGCCCGCCACTTTCGCCACTAACGTCGACATTGGCTGGCGGGGGCGGCACAAATAGCTTGCTGGACGGAGGCCGATGCGGCTATCTGATCAAATGACAGCCTGAGTTATACGCAATGCGCTTGAACACTACTGCATGTCATCCCGAACTCCGTGAGGGATCCGTAAACCCGACCACGGATTTCTCGCACGCTCGGAATGACCGATGCACTACCATTCAGACGCAGTTGGTATTAGTGAGCGCTCGTAGCAGTGGAACGGAGCATGATGTGGAGTCATTGGTTGGGCTAATCATGGGCTCGCGTTCGGACTGGGAAACGATGGCGCACGCCGCCTCGACGCTCGAGGATCTGGGAGTGCCGTTCGAGATCCGGGTGGTATCCGCGCACCGGACTCCCGACCTGCTCTTTGCGTACGCGGAGTCCGCCCAGTCGCGTGGACTCGAGGTGCTGATCGCAGGCGCCGGTGGTGCGGCGCATCTGCCCGGAATGGCGGCGGCGAAGACGCTTCTGCCCGTTCTCGGCGTGCCCGTGGAGTCGCGGGCGTTGAAAGGTATCGACTCGCTCCTGTCGATCGTGCAGATGCCCGCCGGGGTGCCGGTCGCCACGTTCGCGATCGGGCGTGCTGGGGCCGTCAATGCCGCGCTGCTCGCCACGGCGATCCTCTCCGGCAAACATCCGGAGTTTCGAGAGGCGCTCGCCGCGCACCGCCACAACCAAACCCAGGCAGTGCTCGATCATCCAGACCCACGGGAGGATGTGTGAACGTTGGCGTTCTCGGCGCCGGCCAGCTCGGTCGGATGCTCGCGCTTGCTGGTTACCCGCTCGGGTTCCGGTTTCGTTTCCTGGACCCTACGCCCGACGCCCCCGCATCGCACCTCGCGGAGCAGATAGCCGGCGGGTATGAGGATCCGCAGGCACTTCACAGGTTCGCCGAGGGACTCGATCTCGTCACGTACGAATTCGAGAACGTCCCGGTCGCCGCCATTCGGCATCTCGCGCGCCGCCTGCCGGTCTATCCCCCGCCCGAGGCGCTGGAGGCGTTGCAGGACCGGCTGACCGAGAAGGAGCTGTTTCGCCGTCTCGGTGTGCCGACGGCCCCGTTCGCCGCCGTGGACAGCCTCGCCGATCTGGAGGAGGCCGTGACAGAGTTCGGACTGCCGACGGTGGTCAAGACACGGCGGTTGGGGTATGACGGGAAGGGCCAGTGGATCCTCCGGCAAGGGGCCGATGTGCGCCCCGCGTGGGAGGCGGCGGACGGCGCGGCGCTCATCGTGGAGGGATTCGTGCCGTTCGAGCGTGAGTTGTCGATCCTGGCCGTTCGGAGCCGCGCAGGCGAGAAAGCTTACTACCCGCTGGTCGAGAACCACCACCGCGACGGAATACTGCGCCTGTCCCGAGTGGCTGCTGGTGTCAGGCCTGGATTGCAGCAGGAGGCAGAGGGATATGCCGACGGAGTGATGGACGCGCTCGGTTACGTTGGTGTGCTGGCGATAGAGTTCTTCGAGATCGGCGGATCACTCATCGCGAATGAGATGGCGCCTCGTGTCCACAACTCCGGCCACTGGACGATTGAGGGCGCGGAGACCAGTCAATTCGAGAACCACCTGCGGGCCGTCGCCGACCTGCCGCTCGGCGGCGCCGCCCAACGGGGACAGAGCGCGATGATCAACCTGATCGGCACGCTACCGGACACCGCGGCCATCCTGCGGGTGCCCGGCGCGCATCTGCACCTCTATGGCAAGACACCGCGCGCGGGCCGCAAGCTCGGCCACGTCACGGTCACCGCCCACGACGCCGATGAACTGGCGGACCGCCTGACCCGCCTGACCGGTGAACTCGGCATCAACTCCTACACGCACCGCTAGGGAGTCTCAACGTGGGGCATGAAATTGAACTGCGGTATGTGAACGCCTCAGACCAGTTCCAGGGAAACGCCGACGCTCGATTGCCGGTACAGCGGTGAGCAGAGAGATCGATTCTCCGTGTGGACGATGACACGGCGTCAAATGTAGGGGTGTTCAACTTAATGCCCGTGCAGCCCCACCGACACGGCCCTGCCGCATAGATCAATGCTTACGACCACGATTGTACGGGCATGCCATGCCCGTGCTGCGCTATAACAGGTGAGCAATCAACCGGACAGCGGTATGGCTTTTGGGTGTCGGGCGGCGTGCGCGGCGGCCTCGTAGACCGCGCGCAGTGGCACGTCGTGCTCGCGGGCGAGGCGGGCGCAGTCTTCGTACTCCGGCGCGGCGTCGGTAACCTCCCCGTCGAGGAGCTTCTGCTTTACTCGGACCTCACCCCACTGCGTGCGCACCGTGCGCACATCGCGACCAGCCTTGAAGCGCCGCCACGGGACGTAGCGCACCCCGAGCGTCGTGGTTTCCCGCAGCAGTATGTCGGCGAACCGCTCCTCCTCGCCCGCGCGCGTGAGGACGCTCAACACCGTGGCGGGGCGGCCTTTCTTCATCGTCACGGGCGTCGTCCACGCGTCGAGCGCCCCGTGCTCCAACAGGCGCTCTATCACGTACGGAAAGACCTCCGCGCTCATGTCGTCCACGTTGCACTCCAGAAGCGTGACGGCGTCTGTTTCGAGCGTCGGTTGTGCAGCCTCCTCGGTGAGTATCGCACGCAGGGCATTCGGCCACG
>JACDAU010000427.1 GCA_013695265.1 Chloroflexia bacterium | reverse complement strand
GCGAACGAGTCGATAGTAACGCCACTGCCGTTCGGGGCCCGCAACCACATCCGGCTCAAGACGTTTACAACCGGACTGCGCAATGGAGTGCCACCCGTGCACGGATAATATCGGCAAGGGACCGCCTAGCGGGACACTGGCGCCTCGGGGTGTCTCGTGCACCGGTCACGTAATGGTTTACAGAGCGGTTTCGGGTGTGGTTTCCTTCAGCCCATTCGTCGTGGCGAGCAGGTAGCGAAGCATGCGTCCAGCGGTGTGGAGCCCGCCCGTCGAGCCGTCGGCAGGTGGAGCGGACGGTGATGGGTCGGGTCAAGCGGGCCAAGATGTTCGGGTTCCTGCGCGAGAGGCGGCACGAGGTGTTCGACGAGGCGTTCCAGCAGGAGCTGGGAGAGATGTACGCGGACGCCGCGCGCGGCTCGCGTTCGCGACGATCCTGCAGGCGTAAACCGGCGCGTCAGACGCCGAAGCGATCGAGCCGACGGGTGTGGGACTGGAATCTCCGTTTTGGAGTATCAAGGAGTACCATCTGGGTCTCAAGCAGTGCCACAGCAGGGAGCGGTACCAGGTCAGGAGCGCCCACGGGCAGCGAGCGCTCTTCGGCATCTCTCTGCGGGTGTTCCTCCGGCAGGAGGCGAACAGGCTCAACACGGGTACCAGTTGATACGAGGTCCACATAGCTGTCATCCGAGCCGGTGTTCGCGCCCACCTGGCATAACCACGCTAGAAGCATCGGTCAGATGCCTAAATCTTCAGAATAATGCTTGCGAGAGTGAGACGGTTCGTTGCCTCAGGGCCAGAGTTCGGCCATTGCCGTATCGCATTTCGCAGTGACTCTGTCGAAGATGGGAGATCCCGTTACGGAACCGTTACGAACTTGCGTCGTACAGGTCGTGCTATTCGCATTAAAACCGTCTATACTACGCGTTAAGGATAAAATTTGTCACACGCACGCAAATACGCTCCTTACTCTATCCTTTGGATAGGTGAAGCCAAATACAAGCGCTCGGCAGTTCGAGCTCATAATCTTAAAGGCGGGCGAATATGCGCAACAGGCTACGCACACGCAGCACGGCCGAGGAGGCCCCTTCTCTAAGCAATGCGATCCTTTCGGTGATGACCGCACGAGGAATGTCGGCGACGGATATCGCCGAGAAGATGGAGTCGGGGCGGAACCGGGCAACGCTTTACCGCATTCTCAGCGGCGCCACCCAGGATCCAAAGATCAGCACCTTCGTGGACATTTGCCACGCGCTAGATGTAAGCCCGATTGAGGTACTGCAATTAGCGCACATAGTTGAACATACGCCGCGCGATACTGACCTGCTGGATATCCGGTTGCGTCAGATCTTCCGCCGGGTTCAGGCGCTGCCTGAACGGTTCAAGCGGCTCGCGGTCGCTCAACTCTCATCAATTGCGGAAACGTTGCACAATGACATTGACGACGATGGACCGACACGACCGGAGGCTGTAAAGTAGGGTTTGCTGTTGCGAACCGTGCTCAATTACGCTGAATGCGCTGTAAATGCGTGTTCGCCAGCCAGGTACCGGTCTCGAAAAACCCGTACACTCGGCGGCTTCGTTCCATATCAAGCGAGGTTTTTGAGCGATGTGTTGCGGCGTCCCAAACTCCGACAGCAAGTTCGTCGATGCGCTCTCGCAATTCGACCGGCGTGCGAGGCACCTTGATGTCCGCGTAACTAGCGTAACCAGGGTAGCTTATCTCCCCCTTCGGGGTGCGAGGCAAGGAACCGAACACGACTTCTGCATGTCTGAGCGCCATCACCTTGCCCAGATCAGGGGACACGGGCGTCGGATCGGTGCGCGGCTCACTGGACCAATCTGTCACATCTTCCGGGCGTAAGACACCACTAAGCTCTCCGCGCGGCACCTCGTCGGTTCTCAAAGTCCAGCGATATCCCACGTCGATATCATCGATGTGCGATAGTGTCATAGTAGCGAGGAATTGCACCTCCTCCGGTCGCAGCTCGCCACCGCGGATCCAGTAGCTGTGGAACACCTGTCGCGTCTCCCGAAACAATGTCCAAAGCGCCAGCAGATCTGGCGTCGCTCTCTCGCTTCCGTACATCTCCTGCCTCCCCTGGGTACACGTCTGGATGTCGCGTAGAGGTTTTGGAAGATAGTACCGCCTTCGTTTGTTGTTTACAATAGCCAGTCAACATCATCGGGCGGTAATTGATCGATACAGCCCCCGCAGAAGGCGAGGTAACCTGATAGAAGACCTTCACGCACTAGAGTCTCTCGTGCCTCGGAGCAACGAGTCAACCCCCGGTGTCGCCAGGGTGGCGATGTTGAGCGTGCACACCAGCCCGCTCGCAGCGCTTGGTGGGCGAGACACCGGCGGGATGAACGTATATATCCGGCAACTTGCCCGTGAGCTTGCCGCCCGAGGAACCCACGTTGACGTATTCACACGCCTTTCGGATCCCAATATTCCACGCATTCAGCACGATGTGTCGGGTTTTCGTGTCCTGAGCGTACCGGCGGGACCTGAGCAAGCGGTAACCAGGGAAGAACTGCACGAGCTGCTGCCTCGTGTCATTGCGAGCATAGAAGACCTCGCGCGCGCTGAGGATGCGACATACGACGTACTACACTCTCATTATTGGCTGTCAGGCCTCGCTGCCCGCCAGCTCACCAATCTTTGGCAAGTGCCCTGGGCTCACATGTCCCACACGCTTGCCCTCCTGAAGGACGAGCATCGGGGGCCCTTCCAGCAACCGGAAACTGCACTGCGACGCGAAGGTGAGGACGCCGTACTGCGTTCGGCTGACGGTGTTGTTGCGTCCAACGAGATCGAGCGCCGCGAACTGGTAGACCGCTATGGCCTTGCGCCGTCGCGCATTCATGTAGCTCCGTGTGGGGTTGATCTCGGGCTCTTCTGTCCCGAGAGTGGCCTCGAAAACCACGCTACGGCTCGTCAACGCATCGGCCGGAACAGCGACGAGCGCATCGTGCTGTATGTCGGGCGTATCGAGCCGCTCAAGGGGCTCGATACCCTGCTCGCAGCAAGCGCGCTGCTTCGCGACCGTGTCCCTGGCCTGAAACTCCTGATCGCCGGCGGCTCGCACACATCGGATGAGCCGACCGAACGGGAGCTCGCGCGGTTGAACGCCATCGCTGGGTCGCTGGGTCTGCACGACGTGGTCGAGTTTTTGGGGCCGAAGTCTCAGGCCGAGCTGCCGGACCTGTATCGTGCCGCCGATGTTTGCGCTGTGCCGTCACGGTATGAGAGTTTCGGAATGGCGGCATTAGAGTCGCTCGCGTGCGGGACGCCCGTCGTCGCCTCACGAACGGGCGGTCTGCAGAGCACTGTCCGCGACGGTCGGAATGGGTATCTAGCGCCGATTGGCGACGAACACGTATTCGCGGAGCGGTTGGCGTCTGTGTTATGCGAATCCCGCCTCGCAAGGCGACTGGGTGAGGAGGCGGCGCGCACCGCTCTCCGGTACTCCTGGCAGCGGGTGGCGGATGCGAATCTGGGCGTATACCACAATCTGCTCGCACCGGACCGTACCGAGGTTCCGCTGGAGGTCGGTGCGGATCTGGGAATGTAACGGCCTACTCCCGTACGGACCGGGTGGCGCCCACAGTTGCGATGGTAACAAGCGCAACCGCCGAAAGCCCACGCAGCCCAATGTTCTCGTTGAGAATCACCAGGCCGACCAGCGCCCCCGCAGCGGGCTGAAGGCTCATCATCACACCGAAAACGTGGGCTGGCAAACGCCGCAACGCCGCTAGTTCCAACGAATACGGTATTGCCGCGGAAAGTAAGGCAACTCCGAGACCCGTCACGAGTACCGAGGGGGCGAGCAATTCTGTACCGCCGCTGAGGAGGCCCACGGGAGTAAGCATTCCCGCAGCTACCAGCATCGCGATAACCAGTCCCGAGCCGCCGGGGAAAGCGCGGCCCACCCGCGCACTGAGCAGGATATACGCAGCCCAAAGGCCGCCCGCGGTCAAGGCGAGCGAAGCGCCAAGCACGTCCAGATCTGCCCCACCGACTGGTGACAACAGGAGCACGCCCGCTCCGGCTAGAACGACCCACAAAAGATCCAGTGCCCTGCGCGAACCGAAAACAGCCACTCCAAGCGGGCCGACGAACTCCAGCGTCACCGCAATGCCAAGGGGAATCCGATTCAGCGCGGAGTAGAAAGCGAGGTTCATACCGCCGAGCACCAGCCCGAACACTACCGCCGCGGCATAGTCCGCTCGCGCGTATCCTCCCAGTCTGGGCCGCCATAGCACCAGCAGCACCAGCGCCGCAAAGCCGACGCGGACGAAGACGGTACCGCCCGGCCCAACCGTCTGGAAGAGGCCCTTGGCGATTGCGGCACCGAGCTGCGTGGTGAAGATCGCCAGAATGATAAGGACGGTAGGCGGTAGCGCAGCGGCAGCCGAACGCGCGCGGCCCACCCGTCGGCCCAGTAGTGATTCTTCAGTCCCGAACATTCCCGACCTTCTAAACGTTTGAGCGTCTCGTGTATAGCTGTCGGTTTGTTCCGTGCAATCTCGTCATTGCGTATGAACGCGGACAGCGGGAGAAACCGGTCCGTCCGACAGCAAACGACGACTGGGACCCTGAAGTGTAGCAGGATGGACCGCACGGAGGCATAGGCGGTATACTGTTGTGATGATGAACGGTTGCGTGCAGATGACACGAATACGACAAGTTTGAGCGGGCCCCTTCGGGGTCTGTTACTCGGGTACGTCCTGGCCCCTGCCGCTCTTTGGTCGCAGCTGGATTCTACGTCATGACGCTCTCTTAACTCCTTTCACCAAAGGGTTCCGCTCCTTCAAGTCGCACTTGCCGAATGGCAGTGCGGCTATTGTGTGCGCCCCCATTGTGAGAGGAGCCGTCGTATGCACAAACCGCGTCATCGCAGCATTCAGCTTTCCCAGAACTTTCTCCGGAGCCACTATCTTGTGGACTACCTCCTGAACGCCGCCGACATCGCGGCGGACGATCTGGTATGGGAGGTCGGGCCCGGTAACGGAATGATCACGGAATGCCTTGCCCGCCGCTGTCGCCAAGTCGTGGCCATTGAGAAGGATCCCGCACTCGCTCGCCGTGTGGAACGTTCCCTCTCCGCACTCGGCAACGTCACTCTCATCTTTGACGATTTCCGAGTTGTAGAGCTGCCCTCAGTGGCATACAAAGTGTTCTCCAACATTCCGTTCAACATAACGACCGCCATCGTGACCAAGCTGACTGCCGCTCCATATCCACCCCTTGAAAGCTATCTCATCATGCAGCGGGAGGCGGCGGCTCGCTTCACTGGACAATCCGTGGAGTCGGTCTACTCGATTCTGCTCAAACCGTGGTTCGAGCCGACAGTGCTGTATCATTTTCAGCGCTCGGACTTTGCGCCGTCACCCAGCGTGGACGTAGTGATGCTCCGGCTCCGCAAGCGAGGACCGCCGCTCGTTGTCGAGTCTGACGCACAGCTCTATCGAGACTTCACTACGCACGTATTCACGGCCAGTTCTACTAGCATGGTTCGACGCCTTGGCACCTTGCTTGGATACCGGCGCGCGCCTCGTGATTTCGGCATTCGCGACGATGCCAAACCGAGTGAGGTTCGGTTTGAGCAGTGGCTCGCGCTCTTCTACTGCTTTAAGCTGGTGGCAAGTAAGGGTGCCCGCCAGCAGATTGCCGGAGCGGAGGAGCGTTTGCGCCAGCAGCAACAGGGACTGCAAAAGCTACACCGCACCCGAGCACCGAAGGAGAAACCATCGTCACACGGCTGGCTGTAGTCGTCCTCAGAAACTGCAACGGCCTGTTGACCATAGTTGCTATTGGTAGCGGCTTTACCCCTTTCTTCTGGTTACCACCAAAACGAGACTGTAGGTTGCAGGCGGTGCCTTATGCAACAATATTGGATGGTCGATTTGATCACCGAGGTCACCGAGTCGAATGCGCTGGCGAATCGCATTGTCCCGTCCACCAGCGCTGCCGATAATTGGTACCGCTGCGTCCTACCTGCCTTCTACACTTAGTGCGTCACTAACTCGACCGCTTTGGGCCAACCGAACGGTCGCTCGTCCTCGACCCTTCTTGCGGTACCGGCACAACACTCGTTGAGTGTAAGAAAAGGCGCGTTCCATCGATCGGTCTCGAAGCACATCCCATGACCCACTTTGCCTCGTCAGTCAAAACACAGTGGGCGATTGACTCTGACGCCCTCCTTCGCCACGCGCGTAT
>JACDAU010000392.1 GCA_013695265.1 Chloroflexia bacterium | reverse complement strand
GTGCAGGATCATGTCTCGCACCTCATTGCCAAGTTAGAGGTTTCCAACCGCACTGAGGCGGCGGCCGTCGCGGCACGCCCGGGTTGCGCTGCACGGCCGATCCCTCGGCCCAGCCGTGCCCGGTTGCGGCCGGCTTGCTCCTCACCATGTGATTCTCTTCGGTGGACTTCGCTCGGGATGGTCATAACGTCGGCGATCCCGGTCCTATTGCCTTACCCCTGTCGCCCGGCCCCAAAGGTCGCTGTGGACTAACAGCGTGTAGCAGACGAAGACACGCGCTAGGTCCAGTAGGTCGCGCATGTTCGCGCTCGGTCGATCCGTCGCGTAGTGGCGGTTGCTGCAGAGGAACCCGATCAGGGCAATGTTCGGGGTCACAATCGTCGCGTTGATGTCCTCGCTCCGCGAGACGTAGCCGCCCCAGTTCTCGTGCAGGTGGATCCCCCGCTGGGCCAGCGCCCCCGCCATCTCCTGCTGGAAGGCATACAGGTGGGGTGGGGTCACCGTGCCGCGGCCGCTGCTTGAGCGCTCGGCGAACACGGCTCCCTCACCGGGGAGCAGGTCCCGCGGTCCGGGACCGCGAGTCATCGCTTCAGACTCATGGACGTCTGCGATGATCGCCAGATTGGGCGGCTCGTAAAAGCGCACCAACCGTCGCCCCCCCCTGCCGAACGATTGGTTTGCGTCTCCCGGCGCGCCCTCTTCTTCGTCGGTTAAGCCGATAAGGACCTCGACGGGGTAGTGGTGCAGGACTCGCGCCGCCAGCAGCATCGCCACGCACGCGACGCTGTCGTCCAGATATCCGGTGAGGACGCCGCTCTCTCGGTTCCACTCCAGCTGGGAGTCGTAGACGACGCGCAGTCCGGGACCAAACGGCCCACCCTCGCGGGCCTGGAAACCGATCGATGAACCGTCGACCACGATATCGCCGCGGCCTCGAACGGTAAGGGTGCCGGACGCGAGGTCGTGCCCCAGCGCGACCGCCGGTCGACGACCCTCCCGCTGCATGTGGAAGCAGAGTGGAACCAGCGGGTACGTGCCATCGGTACCCGGGTCGAGCAGGTAGGATATCTGGTCGAGGTGCGCCAGCAGCCAAACCCGCTTTGCGCGTGGTTCCACCCCGAGCGTGAGGACCGCGTTGCCGCTCCGCTCGAAGTTCCGTGCCCACTCGATGCCGGGGGCGTCAAGCAACCCATCCTCGCCCAGCAGCCGCTCGACCGCGGGCACGCGGGTCCACTGCGCCGTCTGAGAAGGCGCGGGGACCGACTCCAACGCCACAATGTAGCGATGGGCCCGGTCCTCCGTCACTTCTTGCTCCAGGCGCGTGAACAGATGCGGCACCCGGTCGAGCACCCCGAGCATTTCGTTGATCATGCTGCACCCTTCACGTCACATCGGCCGAACCTGGGGCCTCAAGTTGCCAAGTCGCCTCCGTACCTCCTCGGGGTCAACACCCATACCGGCCTGTGCGCCGTGGTCCTCGACCGCAAACGACGCGGACACCGTCCCCCACAACGCCGCCTCCAGCGGGTTTCCGGTCGCCACAAAACCCGCAAGAAACCCGCCGCAGTAGGCGTCACCGGCTCCGGTCGTGTCGATCGCCGCGACCGAGACCGCCGGAACGTGCCACAACGCGTCTCGCTCTCGATCATAGACCAGCGAGCCATGTTCGCCGCGCTTGACGGCCACGGCGCGCGGCCCAAGGGCGGCCAACTGGCGCACAGTGGCCGGTGGGTCCGCCATCCCCCAGAGCGCCTCAACCTCCTTGTCGCTGGGGAGAAACGCGTCAACCTCGGACAGGAACTGGGGATCCAGGTATGGCCGGGCGTCGAAGAATGGCTCGGTCCAGACATCCAAGGTGATGAGTGCCCCAGGGCACGAGGCGCGGATGGCCTGGATCGTAGCGGCCTGCGCCATGGGCAAGGCGGTGGCGACGTGGAAACCGCGCGCAGACCGGTAGACCTCCGGAAGTGGACCTCGCCCAGCGTCCAAGTCGTCGACGCTTCCGGACGAGAGCTTCGGGAGTTGTTGCTTTCGCAGCCCACCCTCCTCTAAAAGCCAAAGCCGGAGACTGCGGACGGCCCCGACGCGCACGCCGGTGAGGTCCACACCGGCGGCCTCGATGCGGCGCCGGTAGGAGTCGGGAAAATCCTCCCCAATGCACGAGTGGACGCCGACAGCGGCCCCCCAGGCTTGCGCGCCCACGGCCGAGAAGAGGGCTCCACCCCCCAGGGTGTCCCGCAGGACCCGACCATCCTCGAGCACGAGATCGTCCAGCGTCAGGTAGCCGACCGTGACCAACTCGACCATCGCCCACTTCCCACTACGTCCGTTGGCCCCGGCCGACGATCCAGACAGCGGCGATAATGAGCGCACCCTTGGCAAGCGGCTGGGCGAACGGGCTGACCCCCGTCAGGTTGAGGATGTTGCCGAGAATGCCGATGATCAGAGCACCGAGGAAGGTGCCGATCACACCGCCCTGTCCCCCGAAGAGCGACGTGCCCCCGACGACGACGGCGGCGATGGCGTCAAGTTCGTATCCTTCCCCAGCGATAGGTGGACCGACCGCCAGTTGGGCTGCGTAGAGGACACCGGCGATGGCCGCCGTGGCGCCGGAAAGAACGTAGACCAACGTCTTGTAGAGCTGGACATTGATCCCGCTCAGGCGCGCCGCTTCCTCGTTGCTGCCGATGGCGTAGACGTAGCGCCCGAACGGGGTGAAGCGAAGCACCAGCGCCGCCACTATCAGTAGGGACAGGAAGATAATGCTTGGCACCGGCACCTGGGAGACGTAGCCGTATCCGAGCTGCAGGAAGTCGTTGTTGAGCACCGGGATGGGCACCCCGTCGGTGTACAGAAAGGCCAGGCTGCGGGCCACCCCGAGCATCCCGAGGGTCATCACAAACGGCTGCACCCGCCCCCGGGTCACCCCAATCCCGTTGACCAATCCGACCGCCATCCCTGCGGCCAGGCCGACGATTAACGCGAGCGGGATGCTGCCCGTCTTCTCCAGCGTATCGGCGACCAGCACGACCACGATCGCCAGCATCGCCCCCACCGAGAGGTCGATGCCAGCGGTGAGAATGACGAACGTCATCCCGATCCCGAGCACCCCAACAATGGACGTCTGACGAAGCACGTTCATGAGGTTTACCGTGCTCAGGAAACGGGGCGAGAGCAGCGAAGCGACGACGACGAGGAGGATCAAAGCGATCAGGGTGCCGTAGCGGGCAAGGACCCCGCGAACATCCAGCCCCCGGCCCCTCCGCTCGGCCGACCGTTCAGCCGGCAGCGACTGTTGCGATACCATGTTCCGTCCCCTCGAGCAGCATCGCCTCCACCACGTTCTCTTCGCGCAGGGATGCCCCGCCGAACTCCCCGACGAGCCGCCCGCTCCGCATCACCAGCACCCGAGAGCAGAGGGCGAACAGTTCCTTCAACTCCGAGGACACGACTAGCACGGCGGCGCCGCCCTCGGCCAAACCTTGAATCAGGCGGTAGATCTCTTCCTTGGCGCCGATGTCAACGCCTCTGGTCGGTTCGTCGATGAGCAGGATGTCGCATCGGCGAGCCAGCCAACGGGCGAGCACCACTTTCTGCTGATTGCCGCCGCTCAACGTCACCACCGCCTGGCCAGTGCCCCGCGCGACGATTCGCAGGGCGCCCATCAAGCCTCGCACCGCCCGCTCCTCCCGGCGGGGACTGAGGACCCCCCAGCGGGTGAACTGACCCAGGGTGGCTAGGCTTACGTTCTCGCGCAGCGCCCGGTTGAGCAGGAGCCCTTGGTTCTTACGGTCCTCTGGCAGCAGGCCCACCCCGCGGCGCACGGCGTGGCGAGGGGAGCGGAACCGCGTCGGGTTGCCGTCAATCAAGACTTCACCGGTGTCTGGCTCATCGGCGCCGAAAACGGCCCGCAGTACCTCCGTGCGCCCCGATCCGACCAGGCCCGCGATCCCGACCACATCGCCGGCGCAAACCGTAAGGGAAACCCCCGAGAATGCCCCTCGTCGGCCGAGGTTTCTCACCTCCAACCGGACCGGCGCGTTTTGTGCGGCCTTATGAGGAGCGACGATGCTCAGCTCTCGGCCCGTCATCGCGTCCACCAGACCGCGCATGTCGACATCGGCCATAGGCCAAGTCCCTACCAGGCGTCCGTCCCTCAGCACGGTGACCC
>JACDAU010000052.1 GCA_013695265.1 Chloroflexia bacterium | reverse complement strand
GGGTTGCCCCGCTGATCGCGATACTCGCTGGGTCGCGCCTCGTGCTGCAAGTCTGGGAGCAACCCGAGGCGCGTGCGGCCCTCGGCGTGGCGGTCGTTGGGAGCTGGTGCCTGCTTGCCCCGGCCTGGCTCGGCGCCCACCGGGCTGCCGCGTCGCTCGGTGTCGTGGCGGGACTCGGACTCGACCTGGCGATCCGAATCGCGTTCGGTACGCTCGACCTGCCGTGGGTGCCGGGGCGTTGCTGCTGTCACTTCTGTTGGTTGCCCCCTTGCCCGTGTTGGCGCACCGACTTCGGCTTGGTCCCGTCCAGGCAACGGCCAATGGCGCCGTGCTGCTCGGCGTTGGCCCCGGTCTCGCGTTGTACCACCTGGTGTCGGGCAACCTGGGACTCGCCCAGGTCAAGCTTGGCCTCCCCTTCCCGGCCGCTGCGGCCGTGCTCGCCATTGGGGTTGCCCTCGGCGTTGCCGGTGGTGATACATCGACCGCCTGGCCCGATCGGCGCCGAGTTCCGCGCGTGCTCCTGATAGCGGCGCTGGGAGGGACAGGTCTCGTGCTCGGTTGGCGCGGCGGCACTTTCGCCACGCCAGGTATGATCGTCGACGCCGCCGCCATTCCGCTCGGTCTCGCGCACGTCCTCCGGGCCGAACGCCTCACGCTTTCGAACGCCCACAGGTGGGACGCGCTCTGGCTCGCCGCCGGACTCGTTCTGACGCTCGCGCTCCTGACGGCGTACTACGCGTGGAGCGGCTCTGGAGCGGTACTTGCCGGGTGTGGGGTGCTGCTCACCGCTGGTGTGCTGATTGCCGACGGAGGATCGGCGTGCGAGTCTCCTCGCCCGGGATACAGAACTCCAGTTGTTGCGATACTCGCCCTGCTTCTTTTTGCCGTCTGTGCTGGTCAGGCGGCTGTGGAGAGCGCGCCGCCACCCGTCGCTCCTGCTGGCCCCGATCTCACGGTTATGACGTTCAACATTCGGGCGGGCTTTGCGCGCGATGGCATCTGGAATCTGGAGCGGACGGCCCGGACCATCGAGGAGCAGGCGCCGGATGTGGTCGTGCTGCAGGAGGTGAGTCGCGGCTGGCTGGGCAGAACGGGCACGGACGAGGTGCTCTGGCTCCGGCGCAGGCTTGGGATGCAGGTCGTCTTCGGCGCTGCAACCGATGATGGGTTGTGGGGAAACGCCCTGCTCACCCGTCTCCCCATCGAACACACCGAGCGGCGGCGCTTTGGTGTGAACCGCAATCTCCAACGGAGCGCGCTGATGGTCCAACTCCAGACGCGATCGGGAGCCGCGTGGGTGCTGACGACGCACCTGGCAGCACCGCAGGACGCCGGCGCGGTACGGCTCGCGCAAGCGCGCGAGATGCTCGCGCTTGTGGGCGGGCGGCGCCCGGCGCTGATTATGGGCGACTTGAACGCCGACCCCGATTCCCCGGAACTGCACTTACTATCCGGCGCAGGGTTCGTCGATCTCGGCCGCACCTTCGGTTCGGGCGCACACACCTCCGTGGACTATCGGCGCATTGATTATATCCTTGCGACCAGGGAGTGGGAGCCGCTGGAGGTGCGCATCGTCGAGGTGGCCACTTCGGATCATCGGCCGGTGGTAGCGAAGGTGCGGCTTTCGGGCAGTGGCCAGCGGTAAGCCGTGGCTTACACAGGGGAAGACAGACCCAACGGTCCCGGTGCGACGGTTTACCCCGCGGTGGGAATCAAACAGAATCTGTGTATCAGTCGCCAAAGATGAAGAGCAGGCGGACCAGGGCGTACGCCAGCAGGGCGTACACGATAATCGCGAGGAGTGAACTGAGTTCAAGCACCGAGGAACCGAAACCGGGCTCGTTGAACAGACCTTTGAAGGGAGCGACGAACGGGCCGGTGACCCCGTATATAAAGGACGCGAATCCCGTCTCCCGCGCGCCCAACAGCCGCAACACCGCCCGTATGGCGATGAGTGACTCGATCACTCCAAAGACGAAGTAGATCAATCGGGCATACCGGGCGAGCGCATCAGCACGACTGCGCGTCGACCTGGTCTCCACTACCTCTTCTCGTACACGAGGACGCTCCACGTATTGTTCCTCCACGGATCTGTCGCGCACTGGTGGCGCAGGATCAACCTCGGGTGCCGGTTCAACATGGCGCTCCTGGACCACGTCAGGCTCGCTCCCCATCAGGCGGTCACGCCGGATAGCCTGCGTATCCTCGTTGTGGGGATCGTCCCCGGAGCCGTCGGTCGGCCTGCGGCTTGGATCATCTCTCACGGATCAGGCCCTCCAGATCGGCAACAGTCCATACTAACCGTATGGTTGGCAAAGTAGCACACGCCATGACCGGTGTCAAGAAACGGCGTACCGGCCCCGACCGGCGCCGCCGCGCGCTGGCTGAAAATTGAGATTTTGGTTAGAACGCGGCGATCCACGCGCGATTTCGGTACAGGTCCCATGGAACCCGTACCCCGGGACGTTGCGCCCGTTCGCCCGGACCCGGTCCCGCCATGGACAGTACCACATCCGTGGTCGCCGTGTTGTCCGGTTAACCTGTGCCCGGCGAAGGCACGCGAATGTGAAAAGGCGCGTGCAACCGGCATAATAACTTGTATACTAGACCTGCACCAATCGGTGGAAAGGTGAATGAAATGAGCAAGTCTGAACCGTGGAGTCAGTCCACACAACGTATACGAACAACGAGACGGCGCATCTTGCCGAGTGGCAGACAGCCAATCGCCATGACCCTCGCGCTGTTGCTTGTACTCGGCCTCGCTGCGGGTGGACTTGCTTACTACTCCTCGACGTTTGATGGCGAGATTTACCGGGGAGTGTCCGTAAACGGGGTTGATGTCTCTGGCCGCACACCCAACGAAGCGCGTGCCGTGCTGCTTGAGCGAGCCGCCGAGTACAACCGGTCGCCGTTAACGCTCTCATACGCAGACGATCAGTGGCGTCCAACGCCCGAACAACTTGGCCTTTCCCTCGACGTGGACCCGCTCGTCGGCCAGGCGTATAAGGCAGGCCGTGCGGGGTCCGTTCTCGGGCGCTGGTGGCACCGGGTTCCGCTCGTGGGCGGTTCGACCGATATACAGGCCCGATATCTCCTCGACCGCGGCAAGATGGATTTATATGTCCAGGAAGTTGCCGCCGATCTGGAGCGCGAGCCGGTCGAATCCGCCCTGACACTCCGGCCCGATGGCGCCATGGTCGCTTCCGCGGACCAAGATGGCCAGCGTCTCGATACAACTGCCGCGACGCAGCGCATTCACAAGAAAGTAAGCCAGTTCGGCACCGGCGAGATTGCCTTGCCGGTCATCCCCGTCAAGCCTGCGCAGACCCGTGCGGGGTGGCGGAGTGTGCGCACGCTCGGAAGCGCGCTCGCGAACGAGCCGGTGGCCCTGCGCCTGGGGGACCAGGAGTGGACCCTGAGCAGGACGCAACTGGGCAAGGCCATAACAGCCCGCAACGGCAAGGGCGAGGTGGTCGGCAGCTTCGAAGCCCGGCGACTCGAAAAAGCGCTCGTAGGGATCGCCGCCGAGGTGCGGCGCGCGCCGGTGGATGCGACTCTCGCGATCAAGGATGCCGAGGCAGTGCTCACGGCGGAGAAGCTGGGACAAGAGTTCGACACTGTCGCGACAACAAAGGAGATCTACGCCGCACTCGCGGCGAATCGCCGGGCGACGGTGGTCACCGACCCCGTTCTCGCGCGGCTCACGGCTCGGGATCTGCAACCCGCGAAGGAACGCCTGGATGATCTGCTGTCCGCACCGCTGGCACTCACGCACGGTGGCGAGACGTGGAGCGCAGAGCAAGCAACGGTAGCCGGGTGGCTACAGGTGCGCGTGAACCGTGACTCCCGGACGGCCACGGTTGCGATTCAGGCGGACAAGGTCCAGGACTACGTGACGGCCATAGCGCAGGACGTGCGGCGTGAGCCGGTGAGCGCGGACCTGTGGGTGGAGGATGCGACGCCGGTGCTCACCCCCGACCGGCCGGGCGAGCGGCTCGACGTGCCCGCGACCACCAGGGACGCTATCGCCGCGCTCTCGACAACGCACAAGGTCCGGCTCGTGACCGCGCCCCTGCCGGTGAGCGTTACCGCTGCGGACCTCGTAACCGCGAAGGAGCAGCTCGACACTGTGTTCTCGTCCGCGCTCACCGTCACGTATCTGGACGAGACCTTGACGATATCAACGGAGACTCTCGCCGACTGGACCTCCGTGGAGCTGAACCCCGCCTCGCGATCCGCCAGCGTGGAGATCGACCAGGCGAAGGTCGGCGCGTATGTCAATGAACTCGCCATGAAGATCTACCGGGAGCCGCAGGATGGCGAGCTGACATGGAACCGCGGGCTCGTGGTAAAGAAGCCGAGTGTCGATGGGCACGAGCTGGACACGGAGCAGGCAACACAGGCGCTGCTAACCGCCCCGTTCGCGAAAAAGCGCAGCATCACGTTGCCCGTGATCGTGACAAGGCCAGCCGTCCCAACGCACGACCTTTCCGCTCTCGGCATCACGGGCGCTATTGGCGAGGGAAACAGCGCGTTCACCGGCTCGCCGAAGGAACGTGTGCATAACATCCACACTGCGGCGAGATACCTCGACAACGTCGTGATTCCCCCAGGCGCGACGTTCAGCTTCAACGAGGCGTTGGGCGAGATCAGCCTGGAGCGCGGGTATCAGGAGGGGCTGACGATCATCGCGGATGAGACGGTACCCGGCGTTGGCGGCGGTGTGTGCCAGGTGAGCACGACCACCTTCCGCGCGGCGTTCTGGAGCGGCCTGCCAATCGAAGTGCGGAATCAGCACTCATACCTCGTGTCGTATTATCAGATCGACGGCTCCCCGGAGGGATTCGACGCGGCGGTGTACCAGCCGTACGTGGATCTCAAGTGGACGAATAATACAAAGAAGCACATCCTCATTCGCACATCCTTCCCGAAGAAGGATCAACTGCGGCTCGTGCTGTACGGCACGGACCGTGGCCTGGATGTGAAGCGCGGGAAGCCAGTGATCACCGAGCGCAAGCCGCCGTTGAAGACGAAGACCATCAGGGACCGCAAGCTGCCGCGCGGCACGAGGGAACAGAAGGAGTGGGCCCATGAGGGCATGAAGGTATCACTGTCGCGCACGGTCAGCAAGGACGGCAACGTCCTCTTCCGCGACACCTTCCTCAGCGAGTACAAGCCATGGGGCGACGTGTATCTCGTCGGTCCACCAAAGCTCAAGAAGAAGCCCGTGGTGGACCCAAAGCCGACGGTGACCCCAAAGCCAGTGGAGGAGCGCGACGCCACCGAAGACACCAGCAGGTAGTTAGGGGAACTACAGTCGCACCATATCTTTCTGAACGCTACGACGAATCCCACATTCCGCAGGTAATTGGACGGGTTTTGGTGATTACCGTAGAGTAGGTGTCGGAGAGGAGGACGCCTATGGAGACGGGAGTGTCGTACAGCACGGAGCGGCTGGATCATCTGGGGATAGTGGC
>JACDAU010000468.1 GCA_013695265.1 Chloroflexia bacterium | reverse complement strand
GTGCCCGACCGCCGACTCCACCTCGCGGACTTTAGCATGAGCGACGCGCAGTGGGAGAGCCTGCGGATACCCGTAGACATGGCCTTCTTCTTCTACGGCACCCCGGTGGAACGCGTCGCGGCGTTCTATCCCGGCCCGATGGGGGCGACAGAGTCGCTGCTGCAATTGAGCACCTGGGAAGAGATCGTGGAGGGCAACCCGGCGCTCAAGGGGATGGCGCCAGATGTCGAGGCACTGCTGGTAAATCGAGCGCGGGGCGCGCGGGAGCATTTTCTGGTTCCGGTCGATGAGTGCTACGCTCTCGTCGGCCTGATCCGCACACGATGGAGAGGTTTAAGCGGAGGCCAGGAGGTCTGGCGGGAGATCGGACATTTCTTCGAGGCACTGAAGGCGCGCTCGAAGATCGTCGCCAAAACAGGCTGAGACATCCCCCGCTCGCGAAACGTCAACCAAAGCCACGAGGAGGTCGAACATGGGAGACAACATCAAAGTGGGCAAGCCGCAGACCACACCCACCGCACCCGCGCACACACGGGGCATTCGAGAGGGAAATCAGCCGGGAAGCTTCGACCGTGACCCCGGCCACTACAGCACTGGTGAGACCGCTTCGGGGCGCCCCACCGGCCATAGCACGGCGCGCCGGTCCACCGGGGTGAATCCCGAACCGAAGAATCCGATCGATCCGAAAAGCCCGAACCTCCCACCGGCCTGAAGAACGATGGTTCAGTACCGAAAATCCACCGCGCCCGATCTGCAGTTTCGAGTGGAAGGCGTTGAAGTCCTGGAATACGCCGCCATTCCGACCCTGCTGTTCCGGCTGGGAATCGAGAATGCCGGGGTGGAACCGGTGCGCTCCGTCGCGCTCAGGACGCAGATACGGATTGCGCCGGCCCAGCGGCATTACAAAGCCGATGAGCAAGAGCGCCTGCGAGAGGTGTTCGGCGAGGCGTCCCGATGGGGAGAAACGTTGAAGGGCATGCTGTGGACTCATACCGCCGTTCAGGTGCCCGCGTTCTCTGGCAGCATTGTGGTGGATATGCCGGTTCACTGTACGTATGACTTCGATGTCGTGAGCACCAAGTACTTCCACAACCTGGAAGACGGAGAGATACCGCTGGAGTTTCTGTTCAGCGGCACGGTCTTCTATGCAGGGGACATGGGCTTGCAGGTGGCGCAAATCTCCTGGGACAAGGAGGCGCCGTTTCGCATGCCGGTGCGTGTGTGGAAAGAGGTTATGGCACATTACTTCCCCAACAGCGCGTGGCTCCGCATTCAAACAGACACCTTCGACCGGCTCTATGGCTATAAGACGCGAAAGGGCCTACCCACGTGGGAAGCCGCGCTGGAGCGGTTGTTACGCGAGAGCGAGGAGGGTGAAGGGTAGTGGTAGTAGATCCGGTTGAGAAAATCGCAGCTGCCGTGCTGTACGAGGGGTATGTGCTCTGGCCGTATCGCCGCTCGTCGACAAAGAACCAGAAGCGCTGGACGCTCGGCGGGGTGTATCCCCGCGCCTACAGTGAGGCCAACGGCGGACACGACCCCTGGTTAATGCAGACCGAGTGCCCGGTGGTTGGCGAGGAATCGTCTGTCGACATCACGGTGCGCTTCCTCCATGTCGTGGAGCGCAGGGTCGGCCGGACAACCGCCGATGGCGAGCGAGAGTTCGTTGATGAGTTGCGGGTCGGCACGGAGCGGCACCTCGCCTGGGAGGAGGCGACCGAGCGGGAGATAGCCGTCACCGGAGTGAAGCTGTCGACGTTGACGACTCCCCGGCGGGTGTGCATCGAGATCCCCGCAGGCAGCGAGGAGGAGAATCTGACGGCGCCGGATGGCGTGGTTGTCGGGGTGCTCGTCCGGAGTTGGCGCGCGATGGAGGCCGAGATCGAGATCGGCGCGCAAGCCGGTGGGGACGGGGTGTTTCGGCTGACGGTCAGGATCGCGAACACCACTCCCTGGAGTGATGCCGACCGTGACCGCACCCACCAGCAGACCTTTGTCTCGATACACGCCATTTTGCGCGTGCAGGGCGGGGAGTTCGTGTCGCTCGTAGACCCGCCGGCGGGGCTGGAGCAGGTCGTCGCGGCGTGCGAGAACGTGAAGATGTGGCCGGTGCTGGTGGGGGAGAACGGGGACAAACATACGATGTTATCATCCCCTATCATCCTGTACGACTATCCCCAGATCGCCCCGGAGAGTCCGGGCGATCTCTTCGATGGGACGGAGATCGATCAGATGCTGACGCTGAACATACTGGCAATGACCGACGCAGAGAAGGAGGAGATGCGCGCGACCGATCCCCGATCACGCGAGATTCTGGAGCGCACCGAAGCCCTCACCAATGACGAACTCATGGGCCTGCATGGCGCGATCCGGGAGTTCCGGTATCTTGCGCCGGAAACGGATTTGTTTGAGACCCTGGAGCGGCCGCCTGCCGAGAGCGTGATCGTCGACAACGTGGAGATCCGCAAGGGCAGCAGAGTGCTCCTGCTCCCGCGCCCGGGTGGCGATATCATGGACCTCGCGCTCGCCGGCAAAACGGCGATTGTCGAGGGAATCGATCAGGACTACGAAGATCGTATCCATCTCTCCGTCACGGTCGAGGACGATCCTGGGCGGGATCTCGGGGTGGAGCGCGTTTTGGGGCATCGGTTCTTCTTCTCACCTGACGAGGTGATGCCGCTGAAGGAGGACGCATGAGCGAGCGCATCCTGGTCGCGGGTATCGGCAACATATTTCTCGGTGACGACGGCTTCGGCGTCGAGGTCGTGCGGCGGCTGCTCGATTGCCGGTTGCCGGAGGGGGTGGAGGTTGCCGATTTCGGGATACGTGGCTTCGACCTCGCGTACGCCCTGCTGGACGGATACGATGCGACGATCCTGGTTGATACGACCCAGCGCGGTGGTGAGCCTGGCACCCTCTACGTCATAGAGCCCGATCTCGCTGACTCGAATGGGCCGGGTCAGGCGATGATCGAGACCCATAACATCAACCCCACGGAGGTGCTCTCCCTGGTCGCAGCGCACGGGGGAAGGCTTGGACGGCTCTGGGTCGTGGGATGTGAACCGGCCACATTCGGCCCGGACGACGGCGGGCACATGGGCTTGAGCCCACCGGTACTGGCGGCCGTGGAGGAGGCGGTGGAGCTGGTCCGATCCCTCATCGCCGAGGTGCGCGCTGTTGATGGCGCGGCGCGGGCCGTCGAGCCGAGCGCGGTGCCTACATGAGGCAGAGAGAAGCAGAACTGAATCAATCCGGAGGCTCAGACCATGAAGTTGCTGTACGTTCTCGGGGGAGGTATGCTCCTCCTTTTGACCTTCGTGCTAGTCACGTCGTTTCCCGACCTTGTGCGATACGTGAAGATACGGCGGATGTAATGCGCCAACCCCCGCGCGACACCCCGCCGACGCTGCGGGAAAAAGGGTAGCGGACCCGGTGCATGAACTGTCGGTTATGGCGTATCTGCTGGAGACCGTAGAGGAGCGGGCCCAGAAAATCGGCGCGACGAAGGTCACGGCGATCAACCTGGTTATCGGCGAGCGGACCAGCATCGTGGATGACTCGCTGTTATACTACTTCGACATGCTGACCCCCGGCACGGTTGCGGAGGGGGCACAACTCGCCGTGCGCCGGACGACGATGCGCTTCCACTGTGTCGGCTGCGATGCCGATTATCATCCGAGTGGCTTCGACTTCAAGTGTCCCCACTGCCACACCGTCGGAGCGGTCACGAGTGACGGTAGCGAGCTACTGATCGAAAGTTTGGAGATCGAGACATGAGTGTTCATAGTGTGAAGCTGGTCACGATCGGGGAGAACCTGCTGGCCAGTAACGACCAGGCGGCCGCCCACAACCGCGACCGGCTCTCGGAAGCCCGAGTGCTGGCGCTGAACCTCATGGCCTCGCCGGGTGCCGGGAAGACCAGCCTGATTGTGGGCCTGCTCGGAGCGTTGCAGGGCAGGGCACAGATCGGCGTGATCGAGGGCGACATTGCCGGCAGCATCGATACGGAAAAAGTCGTGGCAGCGGGCGCGTACGATGCCGTCCAGATCAACACCGGCGGCAACTGCCACCTCGAAGCGAACATGGTCGAGCGGGCGCTCATCGACCTGGACCTGGCGTCGCTCGACATTCTGGTTGTGGAGAACGTCGGCAATCTCGTGTGCCCGACCCACTGGGCGCTCGGGGAGCATCTGAAGCTCTGCCTGGTAAGTACCGCCGAGGGTGACGACAAGCCGATCAAGTACCCGGAGATCTTCGCGATTAGCGACGTGATCGTGCTCAACAAGATGGACCTGATCGAGCTGGTCGACTTCGACCGCGACTTCTTCTACGAGTCGGTGCGTGCGCTCAACCCCCAGGCGCCAATCTTTGAGGTGTCCTGCCGAACCGGCGAGGGACTCGCTGCGTGGGCGGAGTGGTTGTTAAGCCGGAGAGAGGAGCTGCTATGTGTATCCCCCTCGTAGCCCGAGTACTCGCGGTTGAGGGTCAGCTCGCGGAGATCGAGCTCATCGAGGGCGAGGTCGTGCGCGCGAACATCGCGCTGCACCCAGACGTGAACGCTGGGCAGTACGTGCTTGTGGATCGCGGACTGATCCTCGAGATGATCGAGCCGGACCAGGTGGAGGACATACTGAGCTTCTACACGGAACTGAACCAGTTGTGGGAGGAACAGGAGGCTGTCAGTGGCTGAGGTCATACTCGCACCGCAGATCGGGACCCCGCCGCCCGACCGGTCGGTTTCCGGCACGACCCGTTTCATTCGTTATGCGTTTATGCCGAATCGCCTCCACTACTGCGGGGGCGATGACAACGGCGCGATCTTCGATTACGCGCTCGCCGCCGTGCGTGAGCCGCCGCTCGATACCATGCTGCGGAAGTTCACGGGCGCGATGCCATATCTGACGCTGATCGCGCGCAGCAACAACATTGCGGATCCGTTCGATGATCGCGTGGTCGATGCGTACTGGATCGGCAACGAGCTCCTGGATCGGGTCGCGATGCCCGAGCTGTACGGGTCACTCCGTGAGCGGTACAGGAAGCAGCTCTCGCCGAAGCTCCTTGATCTCATTACGGGCAAGGTGGCAGCAGGAGCACGACCGCATCACAGCTTCCACGTGCTCGATGTCTGGAGAAACGTGGACCATCTGGACGGCAATGTGCTCGCGACGATAGATAACTGTCGCATCAGCTCCGGCGTCGTCCGATCCGTCGAGGGCGTTGATGTGGTCGTGGAACGGCGCCCGCTGGTGTTGCAGGAGGGTCGGCTGGTGTTAGGCGAGGCGCAGCCGGAGCGGGCGACCCGGCTGATCGAGGGCAAGGGCTTCGCGACCGAGCTGGCACCGGGCGACACCGTGTCGCTGCACTGGAGCTGGGTGTGTGAGACACTAACCGAGCCGCAGGCGCGCGCGCTGGAACGCTACACCTTGCACTCCCTCGCACTTGCCAATCAAACGATCTGATGGGCCCTGCGGAAGCGGTTGCTGAGCGGCGCTGTGCAACCAGCAAAAACCGCGCGATCCGCATTGTAGTGAAAAGGAGTTTTGCATGATTCGTCAGGCATTCATTTCCAATGGCGTTGCGTATCATCACGGTATCGTCCAGCCGGGGCAGCCCCTTGCGGACTTCGAGGTGGTCGACCTGGGCCGGCTCGCCGACGTGGACCTCAACGCGTACGACTTGATCGTTGTGCCACGGTCGGCGGACGGTGAGTCGCTGCGCGCACGCCGCTATCAGTTCGCGCGCTTTCTCGACAATGGCGGCGTGCTGATCGCGCTCGGCGAGTTGTGGGCGGACTGGTTCCCAGGTTGCCGCTGGGAGCAGGAATGCCGAGAGGATGTGCTCGCGCCGGTGATAACGAGCGACCATCCGCTGGTCGCGGGGTACACGCCACAAGACCTGCACTGGCATCCCGCGCTGGAGCGGTGGTGCTGCCACGGCCACCTGGTTGCGCCACCCGACGCCGAGGTGCTGGTCCGCAACTCGGCCGGAGACGCCTGGCTGTATGTGGACCGGACAACGACGAACGGCGTGATCGTGGCTTCCACGAACCTTGATCCCGATACCCACACTTTTCATGGCAGCGCAGTGGCCCGATCGTTCTTCGACCAGCTGGTGGCCTGGGCACGGGAGGAAGCCGCCGAAACACCCCGCCGCCGGGAGCGTCAACCGAAGAAGCTGGCTGGACTGTACTCCGGAGTCCATTTCCAGCGGGCGTTCTACGCCGATCACGAGTTCGCGCCGGAGTTCGCGGTGCTGCCCGTGTGGGAGTTGAGCGCTGCCGACCTCCACGACTACGCTGCGCTCTGGATACCCCGCGAGAGCAACCAGCACGAGCTGGTACAAAACCGGGCCAAGCTGCGGGACTATCTGAACGACGGTGGGACAGTTATCTGTTTCGATGAGGTGAACCAGCCGTGGTTGCCGGTCGGGTCGTGGTCGCTGGAGCGGGCTGCGATGGAGAACGTCCGAGTGGCTGCTCACCCGATGGTCGCCCATTTGTCGCCAGAGCAGGTGAACTGGCACGCACACGGCGCGTACGAGGACTATCCAAACGCGGAGATCCTCGTAGATGATGGCGACGGGCATGTGCTACTCTTTTTGGACGACCGAAGCTTCGGGGGAAATCTGCTCGCAGGCACGATGGATCCCGATTGTCACGTGGGCTTCGGAACCGAGAAGACCCGGCCCCTGCTACGTGCTATTCTGACCTGGGTGCGCAATCTCCAGCAGGCGCCGGTCGGAGCGTTTTAGCGACGAATCGGCCACGAGTGGGAGAAAGGCGAGGACCTGATGGACGCGGCGAGTTTTCAATTGCTGTCCCGAAGACGGCTACTGCAAGGCGTGATGGGGGCGGCGGGTGCCGTGTTGCTCGCGGGTTGTGGCCGGAGCGCTCCCGCGCCAGCAGGTACACGCGCTCCGGGCGCTGGCGCTACGCGAATCATGCCGACGGCTGCAAAGCCGGTGAGCGATGTCGTCCGCTTCGCCTGGTGGACGGATGTCGGCAACTTGACGCC
>JACDAU010000257.1 GCA_013695265.1 Chloroflexia bacterium | reverse complement strand
GAATACGCACACGAGAGTATACCCCCCGCACCGCCAGTCGAACACCTCATACGCAATCCGCTTGAACGATGTTGCATGTCATTCCGAATGGAGTGAGGGATCCGTAACCGGGACCACGGATTCCTCGCACGCTCGGAATGACTGGTGCACTGCCATTCAGCCGGAGGTAGTAGGACTTATCGCGCGGGAACGGCCTCCTGCGGGGCGGTGCTCATCGAGGCCTCGGTCGCGGCGTATACCTCGTCGCTGAGGTCTACCTCGACGCCGTGTGCCTCCAGCCAGCGCTCCGCGTCCATCGCGGCTTTGCAGCCGTCGCCCGCAGCGGTGATCGCCTGACGGTAGCGGTAGTCGCGCACGTCGCCCGCGGCGAACACGCCCTCAATGTTCGTCTCTGTGGTCTCCGGGTTCGGCATCGCGATGTAGCCCTTCGCGTCGAGGTCTACAAGTCCAGCGAAGATCTCCGTGTTCGGCTTGTGGCCGATAGCGACGAACACGCCATCCGTCTCTAGCTCGCTCATCTCGCCCGTATTCACGTTGCGCAGGCGCACGCCGCAAACCGCCTCGAACCCGTGCTCGTTCTGCGCGCCGAGGATTTCCTCGACGGTGCTGTCCCAAACGAAGTCGATCTTCGGGTTCTCGAACGCCCGCTTCTGCATGCTCTTACTCGCGCGCAGCTCCCTGCGCCGGTGAACAACCGTTACCTGCGTGGCGAAGCGGGTGAGGAACGTCGCCTCCTCCATCGCCACATCTCCACCGCCAACCACGACAACACGCTTGCCGCGGAAGAAGAAGCCATCACACGTCGCGCACGCCGATACCCCGCGGCCCTGTAGCCGCTCCTCGCCGGGCACGCCCAGCCATATTGCCGAGGCGCCGGTCGAGACGATCACGGCCTTCGTGGTATACTCCGCAGCGTCCGTCCACACGCGGAACGGGTGAGCGGAGAAGTCCACCCGTTGCACGTCATTTTCCTCAACCTGTGTGCCGAACCGCTCCGCCTGCGCTCGGAAGTCTGACATCATCTCCGGTCCAGTGATGCCTTTGGGGAAGCCGGGGTAGTTCTCGACATCATTTGTGATCATCAACTGACCGCCAGCCTTGCCGCCCGCGAGCATCAGCGGCTGCAACTCCGCGCGGGAGGCGTAGATAGCCGCCGTGTACCCCGCGGGGCCGGAGCCGATGATGATAAGGTCCCTCTCGTTGTTGCTCATAACGTCCTTCGGGTGTATTGGTTAGTCTGTTAAATGCAACGCCCTACCCCGCTATTTTATTCCTCCGCGTGTCGGTCACAACCCCGGCCCTTCCGGCGCGGACAACGGCGCCTGCCATGCCGGAGACTTGTGTACATGAACCACGCGCCACGACCCATCCTCGCGCACCAGGACGCGGCTCTCGTTGTGCGTGCGGTGCGAGACCGTACCCTCGGCCACAACGCTGAGCATCAGCGTGTACGTGACGATCGCGGCGTCAGCGTACACCTGCAGGCGTGGCGTCAGCAGGTCGTAGCGGTAGGACGCGGCGTTTCCCAGCATCGCACCGTGCTCGATCATGAAGAGGTGGAACGAGAGACCGTCCTGCCGATGCGGGCTGATGAACCACTCGTAGAGCGAGAGATCCTCTGTGGTGGTCGCCCGGTACGTGTCGGGGTCGCGCTCGAAGACCGACCGCAGGTGCGTATGCAGCGCCTCCCATATCTCCGCCTCGGGCGTCATCTAGTCGTCGTACCTGCCCCGCCCGCCGCCCCGCCGACCGCGCCCTATGCGGCCCATGAGCCTGCCAACGACGATCAGCACGGCGTAGCGCGCCAGCCGCGTGAAGCAACCTCGCAATAAGAACATCGAAACACCTCCCCTAGATAGTAAATAAGCAATACCGGCGGCCCGCGTCTGGAACGCACGGTTCTCGCCAAGCACGAAGACGGCCACTGGACATCGTAGCGGAATCTGTTCGTGGGTTGGATCTACAGATCTTCCTCGGTCAAGCCGGCATTACGCATGAGGGCGTGCTGGATCCCAATCTTCAGTGACTGGTTTCCATGGATTGGCACTATGATCCGGGCCGACCCCTTCCCGTACTTGTGGTGACTTCCTCTGACGCGCATCAGTTGCCATCCCTTACGTCACAGAATGCGAGCGAGATCGCGTCCTGAGATAGCCTTCATACTGCTAGTTCAAGTATCCGTCCCTTCTCACCTCCGGGCTCGGTGCCCACCGCTGCATCGTCGTCGAGATACAGTTCTACGGCCTCTCGGATGTTGTTCTCCAACTCCTCCATAGTCTCGCCTTGCGTGAAGCATCCGGGCAACGAAGGCACTCTCGCCCAGAACCCTCCCTCTTCAGCCTCAAATACCAGCACCTTTATTTTCATGGCCGATCCTTTCCTGGTCGACTCGTTTCCAATAGGTATGCGCGTCTTACTCGCGGTCACCTCTAGAGGGATAGGCTCGCCAAGCGCTCGACGTGACTCGATATGTAGCTGAATCGCGTCCTCGACGTTTTCCAGAACCTCCTCCGCCGTGTCCCCCCAGCTATGACAGCCCTGAAGTGCTGAAACTGTCGCAATATAAACCCCGTCCTCATCTCGCTCGATGACAACCGTGAACTCATACTCCAATAGAACCCTCCTGTCGACGACTGCCATGCAAGTCGGAGCTGGCGCGCCTGCCCGTGCGCCGTCCGCTTGCCCCAGTATACAGCCCGCACCCTGGCCGTTCGACCGATGCGGGGCTGGGGGCTGGACGCGTAGAATGATGTGTGGCACGGCTGCGCGATGCCGTACCAGGGGGCTGGTAGAATGAGCGGTTGCCAGCATCCTGGCCACCGATAACACCCACGATTGGAGCACGCTTCCTTTGAGCCACGATGGCGATCATCCGCCCCCGCGTAGCAACGGCAGGCCGGACGGCGTTCCCCCTGGCCCGCCTGCCCCCGCGCAAGCCGATGGCGGGCCGCAGGGCGGCGCGGAACTGGGCGTGCCTGCGGGCGTGAACCCGAGCGAGCGGCCACCCCGGTTGTGGTCCATTGCCTCCCTGCGCACGCTCGCGCGCACCACCCGCGCGACCACAGCGGGGGTGTCGCGCGTGATGCGGCTGGTATGGGACACGCACCGGCGCCTCACGCTGGGCCTCGCGCTCGTCACGCTCGCGCAGAGCGTGGTCCCCGCGCTGCAGGTTTGGCTTTCCGCGCAACTGATCGACGCGGTGGAGCTGGCGGTGCGCACCGGCGCGGCGGAAGAAGGAGTGCGCACGATCATCCTGCTGGCGGCGGTGCAGTTTGGCGCGGGCGCGTTCGCGAGCCTGATGCAGACCCTGGCGAACATTTGGCAGCAACTCCTGCAGGAGCGCATGGCGATCCGCGTGCAGACGATGCTGATGGACCACGCGAACACGCTTGACCTCGCGCACTTTGAGAGCCCGACGTTCTACGACCAGCTCCAGCAGGCGCAGGCGCAGTCGGCGTATCGCCCGGTGCAGATGGTGTCGCAGACGTTCTCGCTGGCGCGCACGGTGATCGTGTTCGGCTCGATGATCGGCCTGCTGCTCGGGCTTGGGTGGATCGTCGCGCTGGTCACGCTGCTCTCGCCCATCCCCTCGTTCATCGCGACCTCCCGCTACGGC
>JACDAU010000255.1 GCA_013695265.1 Chloroflexia bacterium | reverse complement strand
TGTGGCGTCTGCGCGAGCGACGTAAAGTGCTATAAGGGCGCGGATATGTTCTGGGGCGGCAACGGGCAGCCCCGGTATGTACAGGCACCCGTGATACCGGGGCACGAGTTCATCGCCCGTGTCGTCGCACTTGGAGAGAACGCGGGAGAGCGGCACGGCGTCCAGCTCGGCAGCCGGGTCATCTCCGAGCAGATCGTGCCGTGTGGCGCGTGCCGCTACTGTCGGGGAGGACAGTACTGGATGTGCGAGGTACACAACATCTACGGGTTCCAGCACGTGGTCAACGGCGGCATGGCGGAGTACATCAAGTTTCCCGCCGAGGCGCTGGTATACTGCGTTCCGGATGAGATGCCGATTGTGCGTGCCGTCCTGATCGAGCCACTGAGCTGTTCGATCCACGCCGTGGAGCGGGCGCGGATCGAGTTTGGCGATGTGGTCGTTATCTCCGGCGCGGGGCCGCTTGGTCTCGGCATGGTAGGCGCGGCGCGGCTGAAGAACCCTGGAGTGCTCGTCGTGCTCGACATGATGGACGCCCGGCTGGAGCTGGCCAGAACGATCGGTGCGGATGTGGCGATGAACCCCGGAACAGAGGACGTGGTGGCACGGGTCAAGGAACTGACCGGCGGCTATGGCTGTGACGTGTACATCGAAGCGGCTAGCCACCCCTCCAGCGTCGTGCAGGGGCTGTCGATGATCCGCAAGCTCGGCCGGTTCGTTGAATTTAGCGTCTTCAACGAGGCCACGACGGTCGACTGGAGCATCATCGGCGACCGCAAGGAGCTGGACATCTACGGCGCGCATTTGGGTCCACACGCCTATCCGCTCGCGATCGACTTCCTGCAGCAGGGGAAGATCAACCTGGACGGCGTGGTGACGCATACGCTACCGCTGGAGGAGTTCGAGCGCGGCATCGACCTGGTCGCTTCTGGCAAGGAGTCGATCAAGGTGATCCTCGTGCCATGAGGATAGGGCAAACGGGAGATGGTGTAAGCGACGTGATAGTAATCGGCGGTGGAGTAGTCGGTGCCAGTGCCGCCTACCACCTCGCCCGTGTGGGGGCGTCCGTGACGCTGGTGGATCGTGAGGACCAGGGGCAGGCGACCGCGGCGGGTGCGGGCATCTGCTCTCCCTCCAACGTCCTGGATGCGCCCGCCGCGTACTATCCGCTGGCGGTGCGATCCGGGAAGTACTACGACGAACTTCTGGCGCACCTGGCGGAGGATGGGGAGCGAGCAACCGGGTACGACGTGACCGGGATGCTCCGCATCGCCCGTAGCGCCGAGGAGGCCGTCCAGCTTCCGGACGTTATGCGCGCCCTGCGCGACGCTCGTGCTCAGGGTGCCTCTCACATCGGAGACACGGCGCTGCTCGACCCTTCGGCGGTGGCGGCGCTCTTTCCGCCGCTCGGGCCGGTCCACGGTGCGGTCTACTCATCCGGAGGAGCGCGGGTGGATGGCCGACTGCTACGCGACGCGTTGCGGCGTGCGGCGGCGCGCCACGGCGCTTGTCTCATGCACGCAAGTGCGGCGCTCGACGTGCGCGGCAGGCGCGTACACGGCGTAGTGGTCGCTGGCAAGAACCTCAGCGCGGACGGAGTATTGATCGCTGGGGGCGCGTGGTCGGCAGGGCTGACAGAGATCCTGGGAATCGTGTTGCCGGTCTCACCGCTACGGGGCCAGATAGCTCATCTGTTGCTGCCGGGCACGGATACGAGCGGCTGGCCGGTGGTAACTGGCTTCCATGCCCATTACCTGCTCGGCTTCCCCCACGGCCGGGTGGTGGCTGGCGCTACGAGGGAGGACGCTGGCTTCGACTACCAGACGACCGCAGCCGGGGTACACGAGGTGTTGGGCGAGGCGCTGAGGATCGCGCCCGGACTCGCCACGGCAACGCTTGCAGAGATCCGGATCGGGATGCGCCCCGCGACTCCGGACAACCTGCCGGTGCTCGGCGCCCTGCCGGGCCTGAGCAACGCGTACATCGCTGCGGGCCACGGCGCGTATGGCCTGCAACTCGGCCCGTATTCGGCGGCGCTGGTCGCGGACCAGATGCGCGGCATCGCGCCGCCGCTGGACATGACGCCGTACGCGCCCGAACGGTACAGCGCGGTGGGCTAATCGCTTGACGGTGAAGCAGTGCGCTCGCTTGGGCCGCTGTCCGGACGACTACCGATACACCCGCGCGATCGCCTTGAGGCCGAGCCGCACGAGTGGGGAGAAGACGGCGTGGATCACGGGCAGGAGGCGGGTGCCGAAGAGGGGATAGACCTCCGCCCGAGGCCGCCTGGCGGCGCGCACCACCGCACGCGCGACCGTCTCCGGTTCCTGCGCGAAGAGGTGCGCCGCACGCCGTGCCCGGTTATCGAAGCCCGTATTGTGATAGAACTCCGTGCGCGTGACGCTCGGGTGGACTGCGGTTACCTGGATGCCGTATCGTGACAACTCCGCGCGCAGCGAGGTGGAGAGGGAGTCGAGCGCGGCCTTCGTTGCGGAGTACGCGGCGAGGTGTGGGGCGGGGATCTTGGCGAGTACGGAGGCGATGTTGATGATGTGGCCGCTGCGCTGCGGCATCATATACTCCAGCGCCGCCTTCGCGGAATACACCGCGCCCATGTAGTTCGTCTCCATATGGTCACGCACCTCAACGGCGCTCATGTCGAGGAACGGCTTGCTAGTTGCAAAGCCGGCGTTGTTCACCAGGATATCCACGCTGCCCCAGCGCTCGTAGGCCGCCCGCACCAGCGCCTGCGCGTCGGCTTCGGTGCGCACATCGGTCACGAGCGACAGGGCCTCGGCGCCATCGTTTTCGATTTGCCGCTGCGCATCCGCAAGGCGATCCTCGCGCCGGGCGCCGATCGCCACCCGGCAGCCCTCACGCGCAAACGCCCGAGCCACCGCCAGCCCGATCCCGCTACTCGCGCCCGTCACGACGACCACTTTCCCCGAAAGCTCCACGCTCCTCCCCTTTCCCGTTTCCAGTCTATTCTCTCCATTCATTGTACAGTCGTACGGAGCGGGGACTACCGACGAACTCCCATACCAACAGTGTTTGTCGGAAACGGAAAGCGACGGACGAGCACGCCGGAGGAAGATGCTGCGGTAGGGGCGAAGCGTTCACCCCGGGACAACCAGGCGCCGTTACAGTGCGAAGCCGACAGCGCGGAGGAAGGCGAGCGCGATAACTGCGTGGCCGGGCAGCGCGGGATGGACCCGATCCTCGGCCCAGTCCGTTGCCGGGGTGTGTTCCAACGCGGCATCGAACGCCGCCTGGGTGCGAACAAGCACCGCGCGATACTCCCCGGCGATCCGGTCCACCACGGCGCCGAACTCGTCCATCGCGGCGCGCATTGGCTCCGTGCGGTCAAGCTCGATCACGTACGGCGTTACGAGAATCAGGCGCGCGCCGGTCCGCTCGCGGGCATCGTCGAGCAGGGCGCGCAGGGTGGCCTCGTACTCCGGCAGAGGAACGGCCTCGGACGCGCTGTCACCGAACGCACGCCACACGTCGTTGATGCCGATCTTCACCGAGAGCCAGTCCGGCTGCTCCGCGATTACGTCCTCCTCCCACCGCTCGGCGAGGTTGCGGACGGTATCGCCGCCGATGCCCCGGTTCACGAAGGACAGCCCGAGATCGGGGTAGCGAGCGAGCAGGAGGGCGCGCACCAGGCTCACGTAGCCGTTCCCGTACGGCGCAAAAACATCGCGGCGGCCACAATCCGTGATGCTGTCGCCGATAAACACGATCTTCTGGTCAGAACCGAAGAGCATCGCCACCTCCCTGGGGTATGATCGAGCGCCGCCGGACGCTATTATCCCAGATACTGCACGACGGAGTGCCCGCGCGACTCCGCTATAATTCGACAGGGCGGGCTGACACAGATGTTCGGTCCGATAGGGCGGCCAGCAAGTTGGGAGCGTGGTTTGGCTGAGGGCGAGTCGAACACCACGGTAAGTCGTCGCGGGTTCCTGGGGCTCGCGCTGGGAGCGGCAGGGGTCGCGGGCGTGGCGTCGCTCTCGCCCCTGGTGCGTGGCGCGGTCAGCCTCGGGGAGCGGGGAGGCGGGAGCGTTGCCGCGATCCCGCCG
>JACDAU010000229.1 GCA_013695265.1 Chloroflexia bacterium | reverse complement strand
CCGCCAGGAAGCGGCTGGAGGACTGGTTCGGCTCATTCGAGGGTCCGCTCGGCTACGAGATGGCCGACCTGAGCATCGCCACGGGAGGCGATATAGCCTACTGCCACAGCCTCAACCGGGTCAGCGGGACGAAGGTGGGCGGCGGGGAACTCGTGATGTGGTGGCGTGCGACCGTGTGCTGGCGCAGGGTCGGCGGCAGGTGGCGAGTAGCGCACGAGCATAGCTCGGTGCCGTTCGATCCCCAGAGCGGCATGGCAGCGCTCGACCTCGAGCCGTAGTCCTTCGCGGCGAACGGCTCGAACATGACCCGATCCCGGCTGGCCAAACTGCCCGGCACGACGCACCACGCCATCGACCCTGCGAGCGCTGGTGTTCGCCGTCAACCCGTTCCTCGATGCCCGTATGCCGGACGCTTGCCCGACGACAGCTGCCATAATGGACGCCGAATAAGGGAGCGACGGAACTGAGAATAAAAAGCCGAGCGCACGGCGACACCGGATGAGGGAGGGCAGTGGGACTATGCATGCTGCTCCGTTCCGCCGGCAAAAGCAAGGCGGCACACACCGTAGAGCCAGCACCGTTCGACCCTCGGTCGGCTGGCTCGATCGCGTGGGGGACGGCGAGTGATACCCGCAAACGGTCTGACAGAGAGGGAGGGCTCGGCAATGTTGCTGGAGAGTACGGTCGCAGTGATCTACGGCGCGGGCGGTGCGATCGGCGGTGTGGTGGCCCGCGCCTTCGCCCGTGAGGGGGCGAGGGTCTCCCTCGCCGGTCGCACTCGGCCAAGCTCGACCAAGTCGCCGACGATATCCGCGCGCACGGGGGCATCGCGGACACCGCCGCCGTCGACGCCCTCGACGAGCGGGCCGTGTACGATTACGTCGACGCGGTGGTGGAGCAGTCCGGGCACATCGACATCTCATTCAACCTCATATCATATGGAGACGTCCAGCAGCCGCTGATGGAGATTTCGGCCGAGGACTTCACCATGCCCATCACGACCGCGATGCGGGCGCAGTTCCTGACGACCCGGGTAGCCGCCCGGCACATGATCAGGCGCGGTTCGGGGGTGATCTTAGCATTCGGCGGCTCGGGACCGCAGACACTCCCTGGCTTGGGAGGCTTCAAGGTTGCCCTCGACGCGATGGAGGGCCTGCGCCGGCAGTGGGCGTGCGAGCTCGGAGAGCACGGCATCCGCGTGGTCACCCTCAAGACGGGCGGTGTACCGGAGTCTATCCCCGATATATACCCCGAGCGCAAGGAGATCGCCGCCGGGATCGAGCGGGCTACATTGCTGCACCGGGCGGCGACGCTGGCCGACGTGGGCGATGTGGCCACCTTCGTCGCCTCCGATCACGCCCGCACCATCACCTCGACGGAGATCAACATCTCCTGCGGCGCGATCGTTGACTGAGCGGTTGTATTGTTCCTGGCGCGCACCCAACCTGCCTCGCAGCGGCTGTGACTCGATCCTGCCCCATATCAGTCGGCGAGGCATGATAGAATGCAGGCCGGTATCGCGGGATGGAGGTCGCCATGCGCCGGCTTCACTGTTCGAGGTCGAGGATCAGTGGTGGTGACCTAGGTCCATCCGCGATGCCGCAACGGACTACCTCGCCTTCGCCGGGCGCTTATCCGATCCCTATCAGGGGCACGAAGAGAGGAAAGGACTAGACACGTGGCAGAGAGGACAGCCGGGCGGCACGCGGGTGCGGGGACCGGCTATTCAGTGCTGACCCCGGAACAAGCCGCGCTGCTGCCCACGGATGAGGACGTGGTGTCTTATAGAGAGCATGGCTACTACCTCTCCGGGCTGATACTCACCGAGGAGGAGATAGTCGCTGCCCTCGAGGGTAGCGAACGCTTCTACGTCGGCGACGTTACCGATCCGCCTATCGAGGCGCTGGAGCGCTACCGACCGATGGGCGAGTACGGCGAGGGGCTCCGGAAGCACGACTATTCCTCCTTCTTCCGCCCCGAACTCGCAACCCTCGCGCGCCATGCGCTCATAGGTGCGGTCGCCGCCCGCCTGACGGGTTCCCCCTCCATCCGCCTCTGGCATGACCAGTTGCTCTATAAGCCGCCGGTCCGGCAGGCGAGCGTCGGCTGGCATACCGACCGGCAGTACTGGCTGTCATGCACGTCGGACGAGATGCTAACCGCCTGGATCCCGTTCCACGACTGCCCCCCGGAGATGGGCGCGATCACCTTCATCGACGGGAGCCACCGCTGGCCCGACAACTCGCGCGGGCTCGACTTCTTCAGTCACGACCTGGAGCG
>JACDAU010000205.1 GCA_013695265.1 Chloroflexia bacterium | reverse complement strand
GCGAAGAATCGGAACGTGAACGGACGCTGATGCAGGCGTGCTGGGCGTTTTTCGACGATGTGCGTTCGCGCGTGTCGGCTGAGATGCAGAAGGGTCCGCGAGGGGGTGGGCGTGATCGGGACCAAATCGTCCGTCATACGATTGGCACGGAGCAGGACTGGGCGAAGGGGCTCGGGGTGCTCACTCCCGAAGGCGCGATGCTGACTAACGAGGGACTGAGAGCGCACCGCGACGCCTATTGCGAAGCGATTCGGCGGTTCCATTCCGAGGGCAAAATGGCCCGAACCTGGCCGCTCCGGTACCTGATGCGACATACCGCGTATCACACGCTGGATCACGCCTGGGAAATGGAAGACAAGGACCTGACTACCGCCAAAGGAGCGTGAGATAGCAGGCTACAGATAGCACGAGCGCTCCCTGAGGGCGACTCCGCAGCCACCACATGGTCACTCCATACGCCGCCACTTACCCCGGTCCACCCTGGTTAGCAGGTACGAAATCACATCCCGCACCTCCAGCACGACGCCATCATCACCGGTCAGGGAGATACCGGCAGCCATCGAGGACATAACCCCTAAGACCGGCGCGGAGAGCGCAGCCAGATCGACGCTCGGTCACCGCATCACCTTCCCACAAGCACGCCGGGCGTTGATGTCCGGTCTGTTGTCCCTTGCGGCGTTAGTCGCGCGATCCCGATTCCGCGCGGAGGGCTGGGAGGATATCGGTGGCGATGCGGCGGACGGTGGGCATGTGCTCGGGGCCGGGTAGGGCGGTGGTGAAGTCGGTGAAGCCGAGCGGGCGGAGGCGGTTCACGTACGCGAGGAACGCCTCCTCGGAGTGCAGCGGCTCGCCGCCGGTCCAGGTGGAACGGCGCACCGTCGCGGGGTCGCGTCCGGCCTCCTGGCAGAGAGCATCGAACTGCTGGATCTGTTCCTCAATGCCAGTCCGAACGCCCTCCGTCGCGGCGCCGGTGACCTCGGGAAAGGTGTCCCACTGGTCCGCGTAGCGCGCGGCGAGCCGGAGCATCCGGGGCCGGTGCGCGGCGATGAGCAAGGGGATGCGCGGCTGCTGCACGGGCTTTGGCTCGAACGGCGCGTCGTCGAGGGTGTAGTGGCGGCCGTGGAACGTGGTGCGCTCCTGGCGCATCAGGAGGTCGAGCACCTGCACGGCTTCCTCCAGCCGGCTCACGCGCTCGGCGGGCGGCGGGAAGGGGATGCCATACATCCGGTGCTCCGGCTCGTGCCAGCCGGCGCCGACGCCGAGGATCAGCCGGCCCTCGCTGATGTGGTCGACCGTGACGGCTTCCTTCAGCAGCAGGGCGGGGTGGCGGAAGGTGTTGCTGGAGACAAGCACACCGAGCCGGATGTGGGATGTACGCGCGGCGAGGGCGGCGAGCAGCGTCCAGGACTCCATGCACGGTTTCCCGAGGTCGCCACTGGTGTCCATGAAGTGATCCACGAGCCAGGCGTGGTCGTAGCCCAGCTCCTCCGCGAGCAGGAAGCGCTCCTGCAGCGACTGCCAGTCGTGCCCGGCCTGTCCGAGAAAGAGGCCGAACCTCAAGCTATGCGTCACGTGGAGCACCTCCGGGATAAATAAGCACCTTGCCAGTCTCGCCTGCCCAGAAGAGCCGGTAGGCGTGCTCGATCTCCGCCAGCGGCAGGCGGTGGGTGATGAGGTCCGTGGGGCAGAGCGCGCCGTCGAGCACCAACTGCTGGTTCGAGGCGAACTCCGCGGGGTCGAAGTACTCGCTGCCCAGGATCATTTTCTCCTGCTGGATGAGATCGCGGCTCGTCCACAGCTCCAGCGGCGCGCGGCTGTGGCCAACGACGACAAGCCTGCCCCCCGCCGCGAGCACATCAAGCGCCTGGCGCTGTGCCGCCGGGTTGCCGGATGCTTCGATGATGAGCGGCGGTCCGTCGGGCAGCGCGGCGCGGATGGCGTCCACGGCATCGTCGCCACCGGGAATGGGGACCGCGCCGAGCCGGTGGGCGAACTCCAGGCGGTAGGGCGCGATG
>JACDAU010000199.1 GCA_013695265.1 Chloroflexia bacterium | reverse complement strand
GACGTACATCCGGTGAATTGCCGATTCGAGCCAGCGGTGGGCGCGCTGTTTCTCGCACTGGAGGCTGCGGGCGTCATGATCAACGACGGACTCCTCTCCCGCCTTGTGCCGACCCTGCCTGAACCCTCCCTCTACTTGACGTGACGAGTATGTACTCCCGTACCGTACTGGAAGTACGTCGCGGTCTGACGAACGGGAACATCCAGCCCAGCACGAGCGAACCGCGCGGACAAAGCACTGGAGTCGTGGTAGTTCTTCACTATCTGATACTCCCGTCCGTCGGCCAGTGTGCGCGCCATCACTTGCGACCCCGCGCCCGGCACCCGTCGGTTGTCGTGCAGAGCCGTGGACTCGGTCAAGCTGTCCGCGAAGAACAAGTCGCCACCGGGCCGCAACGCTTTCGCGATGGTTTCGAGAAAGTCATCGAGCCGCTCGACCGGCACATGCGAGAGCCAGAAGCCGAAGCAGACGGCATCATAGGCACGCTCTGGCTCCCACGCGAACAGGTCGGCGATCACATACGTCACTCGTTCATCGCGAACGTTCGCCCGGTTCAACTCTATCATCGCCGGCGAAGCGTCCACCGCCGTGACGGAGCGAGCGGTGCGTACGAGCCGCTGCGTCCAGGTGCCGGTGCCGGGCGCGAGCTCCAGGACGTCGCCACCCAACGACAGGGAGTCGAACACGGCGTACAACTCCTTAACCTCGGTGTGCCAACGGGCGGTGTCCTCAGCATTGCGGTCGTATCGTCCCCGCCGATACCACCAGTCGTCGTACTCGTGTGCTCGCGCGCCGTAGTACGAGACCATCTCCTCCAGTGTCCGACTCGACACAGCGTTTGTCACAGCACCCTCACTTTCCCGTGTTCACTTACTCATGCCAGCCCGCCGCATATCGCGCCATCCCGTTGTATCCGCCAAACAGACTTCCGCATTTGGACGCTGCACGCGAACTGCTTGGATGGCGCGCTTGTTATTCTGAGCCGTTCGCCATACTTGAGGGTAGAGGCTGCGAAGAATAGATACCCCTGATACGCATTCCTGCTGGATGCATTCCCGCTAAAGTTCCGCAAGGGATCGTCGGCGCCAATCCGCCTGTTCTTTAGAACCTGCCGCCTGAACCCCCTTGCATGTCATCCCGAACTCCGTGAGGGATCCGTAACCCCGACCACGGATTCCTCGCAGGCTCGGAATGACAAATGCGCGACTATTCAATTGGAGTTCGTATGATACCTACGTTGCGATCAGCCAGAACCGGTAGCCGATACCACGTGTTAGCTTGCGACTGCCTGATTGCGGTATTGGAGTTCGTAGAGCCGGTAGTAGTAGCCGCGAGCAGCGAGAAGCTCCTGATGGTTGCCCTCCTCCACGATTCGCCCTTTGTGCAAGACGATGATCCGGTCCACGTTCTGCACTGTTGAAAGCCGATGCGCGATTATGAAGCTTGTTCGGCCCTGCATCAGCTTCGCGAGCGCGTCCTGAATCAGTCCCTCGGTCTCGGTGTCCACCGAGGAGGTCGCCTCGTCAAGTACGAGCATGATCTCGGAGTTGAACGCGATCGCCCGTGCGAACGACAGCAACTGCTTCTGACCGACGCTGAGTCCCGCGCCCCGCTCGCGTACCGGCTCGTCGTATCCTTGCGGCAGACGTTGTATGAAGGTGTCCGCGTTCACATACGCTGCTGCCTGACGCACCCGCTCGTCCGAGATGTCCTCGTTATGCAGCCGGATGTTGCTCTTGATCGTCCCGCTAAACAGGAAGGGGTCCTGCAAGACCACGCCGATGTGCCTGCGGAGTTCGTATTGTGCGATGTCACGGACGTCTACGCCATCAACGAGCACTCTCCCCTTCTGCACATCGTAGAATCGCGACATCAAACTGATAAGGCTCGTCTTCCCCGCGCCCGTCGCGCCGACGAATGCGATGCTCTGTCCTGCTTCCACCTTGAACGAAACATCACGCAACACCCACTCGTCCGCGTTGTAGCGGAATGAGACACGGTCGAACTCCACCTCGCCGCGCAGCGTCCCCAGCCGCACTGGCGCCGGGCTGTCGCGCAACTCCTCCTCTTCGTCGAGCAGACGGAAGATCCGCTCGCTCGATGCCATCGCCGACTGAAGCACGTTGTACTTCTCCGAGAGATCGCGGATCGGCAGGAAGAAACGCTCGACGTACTGGAGAAACGCTACGAGACCGCCCAAGGAGAGCGTGCCTGCCAGCACCTGTCCACCGCCGTACCAGATGATGAGTCCGGTTGAGAGAGCGCTTATGAGGCCCACGATTGGGAAGAACAGCGCGAAGTAAAACACCGACTGCATCGACGCCTCGCGATAGTCGGCGTTCAGGCCCTGGAAGCTGCCGAAGTTGCGACGTTCGCGATTAAACAACTGCACGACATGCATACCGCTAACGTTCTCGGCGATGAAGGAGTTAATGCGGGCGAGGCGGATGCGGGTCGCCCGGAACGCCGAGCGCATACGGACTTGAATCTTGAGGCTGGCGAAAACGAGCATCGGTAGAACCACGAACGTGAGTAGCGCGAGTTGCCAGTTGAAGTAGAGCAGCAACCCCGCAATGCCGATCAAGGTGATGCTGTCGCCGATGATGGCAACGACCCCTGAAGTCAGCAGCTCGTTCAGTGCGTCCACGTCGTTCGTCAGCCGCGTCACCAGCCGCCCGACCGGATTCTTATCAAAGAACGAGAGCGAGAGCCGCTGGACATGCCGGAACATCTGGGTCCGGATATCGTACATTACGTACTGCCCGAGCGCGCCGGTCACGTAGGTCTGCCCATAGCGGAACAGAAACGACAGAAATAGAATGAAGATGTAGAGCAGGCACGCCGTGAGCAGTCCATCCGCCTGGCGTGTCTCGATATAACGATCGATCGCCATGGCGACGATGAACGGCCCCGCGAGATCCGCGACCGACGTGCCCAGCAGGAACAGCAGCGCAAGGGCAAGCTGCCGCTTGTAGGGTTTCAGGTACTGGGCGAAGCGGCGCATGAGCTGGCTGTCATACGCCTTGCCGAGGATCTCGTCTTCGTGCTGGATGCCGACCGCCACGCGTGCTCCTCTGTCTGCTTGTCTGTTCGAGCGCTTGAAATATCTTCGTCAAACCGCAACGGCCGGACCGCTTGGAAGTTGGCCGGTTCGGGTGTAAGATTGAGTCCGTACCTGGGTCTTTCGCTGGGAATGACGGATGCCGCTCATGTTTGATTACTCATATTGTGCAGGACGGTCACTCATAAGGCAACATAGAGCCTGCATGTCTCGCGCACCGGTCCACACCGACGGACTCCGTTACCGTGCCCCACACGGGTGTTCGAAGTTCCGATGCTGAGACAGCTTTGGCGCCTCTCCCGCGTCCTTGAGCTGGGCGACGTGCGGATGCGCGCGCCGTCGATCTATATGGAGAAGCACGGACGAACCTGGGAAGTAGAGGAGGCCCGCGAAACGGGGTACGAGGGCGTCGCCTGCGTGGACGATGCGGCGCGCCTTGCGGTGTTGCTCCTGCGGGCGCACGCTGCCTACGACCTCCCCTGGGCGCTGGAGTGGGCGCGTGAGAGTTTGGCATTTGTGCTGCATCTCCAGCAGCCCGATGGCAACTTCGTGAACTTTGTGCTCGATTGGAACGGCACGCCCAACCTGACCGGCCCCACAAGTGCGGCGGGAGGCTCCCCCTGGCTCGCGCGCGCGCTCTGGGCGCTCTCCGTCGGCTTCCGTGTTACGGGCGACGAGCGCTACCGCGAGCGCTACTACGCGGCGCTGGACCACCTTGCGGACAGCGAGTATGCTGATATCCTCGGGCAGGGACTTATCTCTGTGGTGGAAATGCATCGCGCCTCGCCAGACCCGAAGCTACTGCTGCTCGCTCGGCAGCTTGCCGAGCGGGTGTGCATGTGCCAGCACAACGGCGTACTTCTAAACCATTTAGACGAGGAGAACCCTCATTTGTGGGGCTACGTTCAGCCAGCCGCGCTCTGCCTGGTAGCCACCCTGATCGGCGTCGATGCTTGGACGCTGGTCGCGGTGCGGAGCGTTCAATCGAGCATCATGCCGATGGTCCGCGACGCTTTCGACCAGCCGCGGACTCTGGCGTACGAGGTGAGCAGTGCGGTGTGGAACCTGGATGCCGTCCATGTCGCGACCGGAGTGCTCCAGTACCAGACACTCGCTCACGACGCCCGAGCCTGGTTCCACGGCCGCAATAGCGCGGCAGTGCCCGTATACGACACCGTGCGCGGCATGGTCTTCGATGGGATCGACGGACGGCGGGTCAGCGAGAACTCCGGTGCGGAAAGTAACATCGAGGGTGGGTTCGCGCTCTTCGGCGAACTGCCCTGGCGCAATTACGACCTTCGATGATGGCATTCCCGACGTTCCGGCGCGTGACGCAAAACTCGAATAGTCTGCCGCGGTGACCGATGGAACCAATTGGCCGGAGATGCTGCTGTTGCACGGCATCCCTACCCACTCGGCGCTTTGGCGGCCGGTGCTGGAGCGGCTCGACGGGGTGCGCGCCATTGCTCCCGATCTTCCGGGGTACGGCAACACCGCATCTCCTCGCAATCCCAACATCGTGGTGTATCATCGCTTCATTTCGGCCATGCTGACATCTGAGCACATGCACGCACCAATACTCGTTGGGCACGATCTTGGCGGCCTGTATGCCTTGACCTACGCCATAGCCCATCCCCACCGCGTGCGTGCGGTCGTGCTGCTGAATACCACGATCTACGCCGACCCGCTCGTCGTCCTGGGGCTGGTACCGCTGCTCGCGCCGATATTCGGTGAGGCCAATGCGTGGCTCGCGGGTCGTGCACGATACCGCGAACTGCGCCAGCGCGGACTCGCCAGTATTTATCCGGGCGCGACCCCACAGGATACCATCCGCGCCCTCACGGAGCCGTATGGGAATTCGTCGTCCTGGCTCGCTGTGCTGCGCTCGCTGCGTGGGCTGAGCCCAGTTCGGGTACTGCGCTGGCGAAGCACCATGCCTCGTCTGGCACTACCCGTTCTCATCCTGTGGGGCGAAGGCGACCCGTACTTTCCTGCTTCGGTTCCCGAACGCTTGTACCGTGACCTGCCATGCGCCCAGCTACATTACGTCCGTGACGCCGGCCACTTCCCTATGCTCTCGCACCCGGATGAAGTTGCAAATACTTTGGCGGATTTCTCACGATCACCGTTGGGAGGGTAACGCAGTTGCCTGCTGCCCTGTCCTCCTATCTGGTATGCTGAAAGATACTCCATCTCTGGTATGCTGAAAGATACTCCATCGACTTTTCGTAACGGGAATCCGAGCGGAAGTGCTGCGTTTGCACCTGCG
>JACDAU010000195.1 GCA_013695265.1 Chloroflexia bacterium | reverse complement strand
GGTCGTCCACGTACGCCTTCCACGCCGGATAGTACACCTCACTAAACACGAGCAGACCCGCTGCACCGGTTGATGTGCTCGCGCGGATGCGTCCGGGCTCGTACAGGTCGACGCGTACCCGGTCCGACGTGGGGTCCGGCGGGAGGGCGAGCGGGGGTGGTGGGTCCTCCAGCAGCGCGACGCGCCTGGGGTCGACGGTGCCGGAGCCGATGAGTGCTAGTGCCTCGCCGCGCTTCACCCGCTGTGCCTCGTGGACGAGCCAGGCGCGAGGCAGGGATTGTTGCCTGCGAAGCACCCGGACGGAGGCGTCGCGGTAGACCGTAGGGTGAATTTCGGTGAGGCGTTGCAGGTCGTTGCGGTGGTTGACGGTGGCGCGGGGTACGACGATGTAGCGGACGTTGAGCAAATCAAGCAACGGCGACTCCAAACCACCAGCCAGAACGTTCGACTCCCGATACTCCTGCTCACGCCCATTGAGCGCGGACATGTACTCATCGTATCGCTTGATGCGCACTGGTCTGTATCCCTGGATATCGTGCAGACCCAGTGGGACGGAGCGGTTGTGTACCAGCATTACCGTCCCACGAGCGATATCCCGCCAATGATAGCGGTATGTTGTGGGCGGATACCCCATACTTCGGGGCTCGTACAGCCGAACCTCCGGGTCGTATCCAAAATAGCGGAACAGCTCGCTGCCACCCTGGCTGCGCAGGAACACAGCAGCGCCCGAGGCATCGTAGTGAGTGTTGAGGTTCACCGTCCGAAAACGGCCCGGACCGTTATCGACGGCCGTCCTGCCCGCGGTGAATAGATCGAGAACGAGTACGAGCAGAATCAGCGTGGTTACGTGTGGCCGATATCGCGGCAGGAGGGGATAAACCGCCAGGAACACGACTCCGAGCAGAAGGAAAATCAAGCTGCCCGTGGGAATCAGCCGGGGACCCGGCTCTGGGAGTCGCGCCTCGGCTAGTTTGAGAGCGACCGCTCCCGTGGCGGGAATAAGGGCGAGCAGCGTGGTTCTCGTTGGAGCCTCGCGCAACGCGGATATCGTCGCACCGGCACACAACGACGCACCCAGGTAGAACAACAGCATGATGCGTTCCGGGTTGTGTGGATGCAGGCGGGAGAAGCCCGGCAGCAGGTGGTACAGCAGCCAGTGCAATGGCGTGGTATCCCGGCCGGCGAGAATGAGCGCACCCAGCGACAGGGCGAACCAGAAGGGCGTGCCGTAGCGGCCACGGGCCGCGAACGGCGCCACTATCGCGAGGGCAAGGGTCACGGCGCCCGCATACCAGTTCTTTCGATCCAGCAGCTTCGCCCAGTCCCTTGGGGTCCAGCCGCCCGCTATCGCTGCTGGCGTGTCCGCGTATCCGCCTGCCAGGTTCGATAGGACGTTATACTCAATTCGGGGCAGCAATCCGGCCGCGGCCATCCCAGCGCCGAGCACTAGCAAGGCGGACCCATGCAGAGCCAGCGTCCGCAGCCGCGCTCCTCCTCCGTCCAGGCGCTGATCGTTCGGTGGCGCAATCAGGGTGCGGTAAATTACAAACCCTACGACAGCCAGCAACGCGTAATAGCTCCCCTGACCCAGCCAGGAGGCTAAGATCTGACTGAAGGCGAATCCGGCGGCGCACCACCAGAGGCTCCTGGTCACCCAGTTCGTTTGCCGGAGTGCCATCTCCACGGTCAGCATCAGCAGGGGCAACCACAGTGCCACCATCACGTGCTCGAAGCAGCAGATGCTGCGTTCGTAGAAGAACGTGGCGAACCCATACCCTATGGCGGAGACGAGTGCCCCAACTACGGAAATCCTAAGTGCCCGCGCCAGTGCATAGACCGCCAGTGCCGCAACAAGCAGGTGAAGGAAGATGAAGCTTTTCGCTGCCGCGGCAAGCGGCATGACACTGAACAGCAGCATCGCGGGCCAGTACATCCAGCCTGACTGTGGGTCTGCGGCGAAGGGCGTGCCGGAAACCTGATACGGGTTCCATACCGGCACACGCGCTGAACTCAGGCTCTCTCCCAAAAAGGAGTACGCCGGATAAAAGAGGGTGGCGGCGTCCATCCCGACCACGGTGCCGCCGACGAGTATCTTCCATTCCATCAGAATGGCGACGGCAAGCAGGGCGAGAACGGCGCGCATGTCACCATTTAGAATCAGAGGAATCTGGGACAGTCGGACGCGCGCGCGCAAAGATGATCCTTCAAACAATGGCATGCTGCTAATGCTAGCAACTCAAAGGGATGAGGTAAAGGCGAGGTCTGACTCTACCGGTACGTTGTTGTCTCAGGGAGAACGCTTTGTGATGGGTGTCCCAGTCCAATTGACCACCAGCAATTACGTCGGAAAAACACGGCGGGCATCCGATGGCATTGCAGGGGCGAAGTGTTCAAAGCAACACGTTCCGATTACCGACACAAGCCGGTCTCCAAGTGCATCGCCCTATGTGCGCATTCTTCTCGACCCTGTTCGTCTGCCGATGCCCTTTCCCAGTAAGCTAACACTACGCCGAGCAACAGTGCTTTTCGGCAGGTGCTGGCGGACCTCCCCGCTACTATTTGTTCTCGGATCCGTCACCCGTCTCCGCCCTCGCCTGCAAGGTGGCAAGTCCCGTGCGAACAGTCTTTTTCGTACGATGGACAGATCAAAGACGAAAGGACACACAATGCGAATAGTAGTGACGGGCGGCACTGGAAAGGCCGGACAGTGGGTCGTCCGGGACCTTGCTGCGGCGGGGCACGACGTGGTGAATCTTGATGTTGCTCGTCGGCCCGATCTTGACCTGCCGGGCGAGCATTGTCGTATCGACCTTCGGGATCTTGGCGAGGTATACGATGCGTTCTTCCAGTTTCGGCCCGAGGTGGTTGCCCACCTCGCCGCGAATCCCGCGCCGAGCGGACAGGCGCGCCAGAACGTGTTTGACCTGAATGTAAACACGACGTACAACGTTATGCAAGCGGCCGGCGATACGGGGGTCCGTCGAGTGGTATATGCATCCAGCGAAATGGCCACCGGACTTCTCACCGACAATCGAATGCCAGCGCGCATCCCGTTCGATGAATCCGAACGGTACCCGTCCTCGAACGCGTACGCGTTGAGCAAATACCTCAGCGAGGTGATTGCCGACTCACTATCAGTCCGATACCCGGAAACCGCGTTCTGTGGCATGCGGATCAACAACGTCATCTCCATCAATGACTACGAGCGCTTCCGATTGGAGTGGGATGACCCAACGATGAGTATGGGCAACTTCTGGAGCTATATCGACGCTCGCGATGTTGGAACTGCCTATCGTGCAGCTCTAGAGGGCGAGAGCCGCGGAAACGAAGTGTTCTTGATCGCGGCGGCGGACACCCGTGCGAAGCGAGGCCTGCGCGGACTGCTCGCCGAGTACTACGATGGATACGATGCAGTGGACCCGAACCACGAAGACCACGCCTCGGCCTTCAACTGTGCGAAGATGGGACAAGTCTTTGGCTGGAAGCCGTCGCACAGTTGGCGCACCATGCTCGATGGCTGAATCGAGAGCCCTGAATGCGTGATGCCAGCACACTCGACCGGCATGAATCTACATCGGTGAGCAAGAAGATTGAACCTCAAGAATGGTGGGGAGCGGACTGCGGCCCGCGGGCAGGCACAAAGACCTGCCCCAACCCGGCTCAAGAGTGGTGCCCACCGCTGTAGAGCACGAACCCCGCGCAGGTCGGGAGTATGCGTGTGTTACGAATTCCTCTTGACCCTTACCAAATGTCATTTCATTCGCAGGCTCCGGGCAAGTTCTGAGCTGCGGCGAAATATCCGTGACCAGGGGCACAGTTCCCAGCAAGCTCGGAAGGACAGACGCGCTATCATGCCTCAGGCATTCTTAGCCGTCGTGCTTTCCCAGGTACTGTACGTTTCTTAGGTCGTTTGTAGCATCAATTTGCTTCGAGTACCGCGTTATATTTGCCTCGCCGTGCCAGAGCCGCCGCATTGTCTCGCTTGTCACGAGCAGGTCGTCGAGCGTGCCGCGTGCTTCGATCGTTCCCTCGTTCAGGATGAGTATCTGATCCGCGCGCCGAAGTGCAGGACGGCGATGGGAGACGACTAAACAGGTGCGGTCGCGCTCCGCAAACACTCGCTCCCAGAGCGTGCGCTCCGTTTCCACGTCGAGCGCGCTGGACAGATCGTCGAACACCAGCAGCTCCGGGTCTCGCACGAACATCCGCGCCGTCGCGCTGCGCTGTAGTTGGCCGCCGGAGAGCTTTACTCCGCGCGGGCCGATCCGGGTGTCGAGTCCCCCTTCCAGCTCGGTCACATCCCGCTCCATTACGGCGAGTCGGAGCGCAGCCGACAGATCTGCCTCCTCCGGTGAAACGCCCATCAGCAGGTTGTCCCGCAACGTTTCGCTGAAGAGGCGCGGGTTCTGCGGCGTGTACGCGCTCCTCGGCGGCACGAAAAACGTCGCCGGGTCGTCGACGATCACACCGTTCCACACGATCTCGCCTGCATCTCGGCGCAGCAGGCCGAGCAGCGTGCGCAGCAGCGTGGTCTTGCCAGCGCCGATGCCCCCAGTAATGACGGTGAAGGAGCCGCGTTCCATTCGAAGGTCGATGCCCTCGACGCCCCTGCCGGAGGCGGGGTAGCCGAACGAGAGGCCACGCGTTTCCAGATAGTCCAGACGGTGTGCCGCAGTGCGGGGTGAAGTCGGTAAGTCGGGCAGGGAACCGCGCAAGTAGGTCGGCGCGTGTTCCACCAGGCGCTCTGGCTGGCCACCTTGCAACAATTGAGTTAGCCGGCCAAGTGACACGCTGGATTGCCGGTACTGAGTGAGGAAATGACCGGCAGCCCCCGTCACCGTCGTGAGCCAGCCGAGATACGAGACGAAAAGCGCGAAATCTCCGACAGTGAAGCTTCCGGAGCGCATACCGTCGGCGGCGATAAGCAGGACGATGCCAGTACCAATATTCGCCGCGTTCGCTCCGATCGACTGCAACACCTCCGTGAAGAGCAGATCGTTCAGCGTCATTTTACGGCGAATCTCATTGATGCGCTCAAAATGGCGAACCACGCGCTCCTCGGCATTGGCGAGCTTCACCGCCTGCGCCGAGCCGAATGCCTCACCGAGGAGTCCGGTCACCTCGCCGATCGACTCCTGGCTCGCGCGGCGATAGCGCTCGATGCGCTTGCTCGCCATGTTTACCAGCACGAGCACAAAGAGCAGAGGGAGGAAGACCGTCAAGGTGAGCAGCGGATCAATACGCGCGAGCACCACGAGCGCGATGATTGTCACCACGATCTGGCCGACAGGATCGAGGGTCCACGTCAGAAACTGGACAACCACCTGCGTGTCGTCACGAAAGCGGCTGATCGCCTCGCCGGGGGAGGCGGGCACCGCCCGCGCACCCGGATGCTCCAGGATACGTGCGAGCAAGTTCCTGCGCAGCAGGGCGGCGGCCGTGAGCTGCGTTGTCGTCTCCGCGAATACCGCCACCGCCAGCGCCGTGACCCGTCCGACGGCCAATGCGACGAGCAGCGCCAGGAGAGTCCACACTTCCAGTCCGGCCTGCGCGTTCCGCGTTAGCCGGTCGAAGAACTCGCGCACGATGAGTCCGGGAACCAGGGGAAACAGGTAGAACATGGTGCTTGCGAAGATGCCACTCGTAATCCATAGCCCTGGCCGATACATGGCAAGCCGCCAGAGATAGCGCCAAAGGCTGAGGACTGGGGCTGGATGGCCGAGCGGCGCCCGGTCCGTTTGCGATCTGGAAGCGTCCACTGGTTGTCTCCTTATGCCTTTCTAGACGCGGCTGGGCAGGTGCGGGGCCAGCACGGAGAATTGCGCCTCACAGGATCTGAGCCACATCCACCCAGCATCGACATCATGATCGTAGGTTTTCGATGGTGGATGTTGGGTTTGTTCTCATCGGCTCTTCCATCCCGGTGCGCAGGAGACCAGCGAAGCGGGACATAGAATCGGCGGCAAGGGCCGCTCGCGCCCCATACTCCGCAACCTGACCTTGTTCGAGCACCATGATCGTGTCTACCCGCTGTACGGTTGAGAGCCGATGCGCGATGATGATCCCCGTGCGCCCTTGCATCACGCGTGCAACCGCGTGATCCAGCCGCCGCTCCGTCGCGGGATCGAGGCGCGAGGACGCCTCGTCGAGGATCACCAGTCCGGGGTCGACCAAAAAGACGCGAGCAAACGCGAGTAGTTGCGCCTCACCCGCGGAAAGCCCGCCACCATGGTCAAGCACGGTTTCAAGCCCAAGTGGGAGCGCACGATACCAGTGGCCAAGCTCCAGTTCGTCGAGTACACGTTTTATGGCCGCGTCCGTGATGCGGGAATCAAAGAGGGTGAGATTATCTCGGACACTGGCGTGGAATAGCTGGATGTCCTGCGTGACGACGCCGACATGAGAGCGAATGCTCTCCAACTGGGCCTCGCGCAGGTCGACGCCGCCGAGCCGTACGGCACCCTGCTGTGGATCGTAGAGGCGGCACAACAGCCGAGTGATCGTGGTTTTGCCGCTGCCGGTACGGCCAAGAATACCAATCGTCTCCCCTGGTCCAAGCGTGAAGCTCACGTCTCGCAGCACCGGCTGCGCGCCGACATAGCCGAACGTCACGTGTTCCAACTCGACGGACAGCGCCACGGACGAGGGCAGCGCAGCACGGCCTTCCTTGATCGTAGCACGGGCATCGAGCAGTTCCTGTACGCGACCAATGCTTGCCGCCGCCTGCTGTAGGTCCTGCATCTGGCGGGCGATCTGTTCGATGGGCCGGGTGAGCAACTCGGTGTAAGTGTACATGAGAAAGACTGTTCCGATCGAGATCGCACGCACGCTCAGCAGGTAGGCTCCCAGAGTGAGCGAGAGAACGGTACCGAGCGCGAAAAGCAGCACGGTCGTGCTCCCAGTTAGAGAGCCGAAGAACCCCGCGATGCGCTCGCGGCGCAACAGATTGCGGGCGAGGACGTGTGAGGAGCGCATTGTGTACGCGGTCGCGCCGTTTGCACGGATGTCCTCCGTTCCGGCGAGTCGCTCCTCGATAAAGCCAAACACCTCCGCGCTCGCCTGACGCGCGGCGTTCCAGCGGGGGGCGCCGACGTTACGCAGCCGCAGGAGAATCAGCAGGCTGATGAACCCGAAGACCGTCAACACCGCGCCCGCGATCCAGTGTATTCGCCACAGCAGGACCAGCACACCGGCGAAGAGAAGCCCATTGCCGAGCACATGCACGACGAAACGCGAGAAGAAGTTGCCGAGCTTGGTGACATCGCCATCGATACGCTCGATCAGCTCGCCGGGCGTTCGGGCGTTATGGAAATCCATGTCGAGCCGCAGGCAGTGTAGCGCCAGGTCGGATCGCAACTTGTTTGTCGCGGTCCACCCCACGTTCTCCGCGAGGTACGTCTCGCCCACCGCGACGACCTGCGTCATCACCGCCAGACCCAGGAAGAAGACGGCGAGCGTGAGCAACGTCGAACGTTCGTCGCCATCCAATGCGCCATCAATGAAGCGGCGCAAAAGCTGAGGACTCGCGAGTTGCAATGCGATGTTGCCCAGAAGCAGCGCCGCCAATATTATGACGGCGCGCCGCTGTTTCCCCACATAGCGAATCAGCAGATCGCGATACTGACCGAGTCCGACGGTCATCGCCGCATTTCTTCCCGCTTGTCTGGCAAGTCGCAAGACTGCTTCGCCTCGGGCAGAAACCGGTGCGGGATTGCATCGCACATGAGCATGCCACTGGCTTTGCCTTGAGTCGCGATCACAGATCCCCCCGAATATACCGGCTCCACATCTTTCGGGAAATCCGATTGGCGTCCGCACGCACGCCGTATTGCTCCCAGTAACGGCACAGGTTTGCTATGTCGCGCTCCAGCAAAGCGAGAGCATTCGAGTTCGACCGAGGGTCGACCGCCTGTGGGAAGTCGATGAACACGAGCCTTTCCCGCGACACCAGGACGTTATACGGCGAGAGGTCGGCGTGTACGCGGTTGTGCGTGAGCCAGAGCTCGATCTGCGCCATGGCAACCTCGAACAGCCGACGTGTGTCCCCCCGATCAAGGTCCACCCGGTGCAGGGGCGGCGCGGCGGAATCCTGGTCTCCCACGTATTCCATCAGCAGCGCGTTTCCCCGCTGTGCATACGGCCTGGGGACAGCGGCACCGGCGGCGTGGAGCGCGCGCAGCGTCTCCCACTCGTGACTCATCCACTCTCCCGCTTGGACCTCGCGTCCCTTGCGACTCTTATTCTTTACCGCCCGCCGCTCGTGGGCGTCGAGCACTATCCTCCCCTCCTGATAGATCGAGTCGTTCTTGAACCCACGGTTGTTCCGCGAGCGATACACCTTCGCCGCGAGCAGCTCGCCCCCGCTGGCCGCGCCACCCTCGCAGCAGTACACCGTCGCCTCCTTGCCGCTCTTCACGACGTGCAGTACCTTTCTGATCCAGCTCTCGTCCAGGAACGGCTGGAGGGGATCATCCTGTGCCTCCAGCTGTGGGTTGTCGCCGCCGTGCTCGATATCCGAGAGCGGGCTTTCTTGCTTCGTCCTCCGAACCTTGGGCCGGGCTGCGCGCTGGCGGACCGGCTCGTCGTCGAAGACGTCTGTGTAGTCCATGTAATGCAATCGATTCTCCTGTTACTTGGCTCGTCGAGTTTGTGTGGTGTCGGTGAGCAAGTCGTTCTCATAGCCGGTCCTCCTTTCGTATGGTGTTGCATGGGCAGCGTACCTGGGCGTCCGATGACGCCTCCTACCGATGCGAAGAGGCCGCCCCTGGATGGGACGGCCTCGTGAGGTCGGGTCTAGCAGCTAGAGCCGAGTCAGGTGGACCGTGCGCCTTCGGGGACGTGGCTAGGCCGGGTACTCGCAGTACGCATAAAGCCCATCGTCACACCCCCTTTCATTCAGCGCGGCACCGTGTGCGGATCGCCGTCCGGCGCTGCTTGCGTTACTATACTGCAAATGGTCTCTGCCTTCAAGTGCCGGTGTGTAAGCACGGGGGCAAGAAGGGTCGCCGCGCTCCGGTCACTCGACGTACGGCTCAAGGTGGATCACTCCTGCGGGCGTGGAGACGAAGCCGCAGCCGCGGTAGAACGGCTCCAGCGCCTCGTCTGTCTCGTCGTAGTCCACGTGTAGCCACTCGGCGCCTCCTTCGCGGGCGAGAGCGGTGGCCTCTCGGACGAGCTCCGTCCCAATGCCGCGCCGCTTGAAGTCTCGGTGGACGGTGGTGTCGAGGAGGAAGGCGTGCGCGCCTCCGTCCCAGGCGACGTTGACGAAACCAACGAGACGCTCGCCTTTGTGGGCGCAGACCCACCCCATGCTGCGGGCGAAGACCGGGTCCCAGTCCGACGGACCCATGTCTGCCCACGACTCCATCCTGAGGGTGTTGAGGGCGTCGCTCGAAATGGTCGTGTTGCGCGTCAAGGTTACCGGCACCTGAAACCTCCCGTCGCGGTCTGCTCTAGCCGCGGTTGTTCCGTCCTTCACGTCGGATTGGCAACAGACGCTTCGTTTCGGGGTCGCCGCAAGCAACCATGGCGGTTGTCACGAAGAAGCTCATCAGACCGATGCGGCGGTGAGTTAACCCACATCCCGTAGGGTGCGGGTCTCCGTGCCTGCCCACACGCCTTCCCCACCACAGTTTGGCCTCGGAGAGCCGCCTCTACTACACAGAAGCGTCATAAGTTCTTGATCCGAAAGCGTCACGGGTACGACTCGGGAGACGCGGCCGGTACGATGGTCCCGGCGAGTAGCGCGATGAGCGCGCACAACAGAACGACGACCGCAAGCGCCACCGGCAGGGTCACAAGTTCCGCCAGAAAACCGATAAGCGGGGGTCCAACAAGAAAGCCGCTATACCCCATCGTGGTCATCGCCGCGATCGCGGGAGCGGTGCCCAGGCCGGGCATGCGCCCGGCCGCACTGAGCACGATCGGGAAGATGTTTGCGATCCCGACGCCGAGCGCGCCGAAGCCCAGCATCGCCGCCACTGGATGCGCCGCGAACAGCCCGAGCCCGAGCCCGAGCGCCGCGATCACCCCGCCCAGTCGCACTGTCGTCACCGCCCCCCACCTTGCGGCGATCCGGTCGCCACCGAGTCGCATCACCGCCATCGTCAGCGAGAACGCGGCGAAGCCGGCAGCGGCGAGCCCCTTGCTGGTGTGCAGGTAATCCTGGAGATACACGGCGCTCCAGTCCGCCGCCGCGCCCTCTGCGACCAGCGCGCAAAACGCGATGACGCCGAGCAGCATCAGCGGTCTGGACGGGACCGCAAAGGCGGGGCCGTGATCCCCAGCGTCCGTGTGCGCCGGCAGGAGCCAGCGGGAGCCGACCGCCGAGACCACCAGGAGTATGGCACCGACGGCAACCATGTGTGGCACCAGATCGATGCCTAGTTCCGCGGCCCAGCCGCCAATCACGGCGCCGCCGAGCGCCCCGAAGCTGAAGGCGGCGTGAAAGGTCGAGAGGATCGGCCGCCGGTACTGCGTCTCGACCGCCACCGCCTGGGAGTTCATCGCGACATCGAGCGAGCCGATGCCGGCGCCGAAGAGCAGCAGCGCGAACGCGAGGGAGGGCAGGTTCCAGGCGAGGACGGGCAGCGGAAGCACCGCGCAGAAGCAGAGCGACAGTAGCCGCGTCGCCGGTCTGCTCCCCCATCGCGCGACGAGCCAACCAGCGAACGGCATGGACACGAGTGCGCCGGGCGCAGGGAAGAGCAGTGCGAAACCGAGCAGTCCCTCGCTGAGTTCCAGGGCGCGGCGCACCTCCGGGATGCGAGGCACCCAGTTGCTTACCCCGATGCCACACACAGCGAAAATAAGGAGGACCGCGACGCGAGCCGCTACGGGACGGCGTCGCTGCATCACCTCAGGCGTGGTGCCGCTGGTGGCAATTGTGGTCAATCGTATTACCCTTTCGGCTCGGTAATGCAGTGAACGCGTTGATGCTGTCGATTATACCGGTCCCGCCTTCCGGCAAAAGGATTCACCTCGCCAGTACGCTTTTTCATGGACGCAATCGGCTGCATAGCGTTCCTTCGCGGCGCATGTCTTGCAGCGGCGACAAAGGTCAGTATAGCCACCAAGGATACCAGGAGGTGCCCGATGCACTTATCACTCGAGCAGAAGCAACAAATGTTTGAGCATGGCTACGTAAAGCTGCCCAGCATCGTCCCACGAGACCGCGTGGACGCCGCGCTGCGGGCTATCAACGCCTCGCTCGGCGCGAACGGCATTGACCCTGCGAAGCTCACGACGTTCCGCGCTCAGACGTACACGCCGGAACTTCGCGACACGCCAGCGATCACGGAACTGCTCAACAACACGCCTCTCTGGGCGGTCGCGGAGTCCGCTATCGGGTCAGGCCAGATCAAGCCGGTTAAGGGCGGGCAGATCGCGTTACGCTTTCCTGTGCCTGAGGAGCCAACGAAGCCGCGGCCGCATATCGACGGAATGTACTCGCCGACCAACGGTGTAAAAGAGGGAACGATCTCCAACTTTACCGCCTTGGTGGGTGTGCTGTTGAGCGACCTGCCCGGACCAGATCGTGGGAACTTCACCGTGTGGCCTGGCAGCCATCGCTTGTTCGAGGAGTACTTTCGGAGCCACGGCGCGCATGCCCTGCTAGAAGGTATGCCAAAGGTTGAGCTGCCCGAGCCGGTCCAAGTGACCGGCAAGGCTGGCGACGCGTTTCTGGTGCACTATCAACTTGCGCACGGCATAGCTGGCAACGGATCTGCAGATATCCGATACGCGATCTTCTTCCGCCTCCACCATGTCGACCACGAGCAGGTTCATTGGGAATGCATGACCGATATCTGGCTCGAGTTGGCTGGCATGAGTGAGGTTCTGAGCGCTGCGGCCCAGTAGCTACCTCAGCCTTATCCTTCTCCTACGACGTCTCGCGGCAAGGTAGCACATCAGTCATTCCGAGCCTGCGAGCGATCAATGGTTGGGGATACTGATCTCTCACGCGTTTCGGGATGACCTGCGTGACCATTCAATCAGCCCCCATATCAGTTGCCTGTACCGGCCTCTGGTGCGAGTACGCGTGGATACTGCCGCCGTTTGGGCCGAGCAGGATGAGCGCTCTCTCTGCCCGGAAACTGCCCGGTGCGCTCAGGCTCGCAAGCTGCTTTTCCAGCTCCGTCCGGTCGTGCCTCGCATCCCTGGGAACATCAGACAGAAAGCCCACGACTTTGATGCGATGTCCGGTCGACTCGCGAAGTTGCGCCAACAGCACCTCCGATCCTGGAGCAACAAATGCCGAGATCTTCACGCTTGTGCCAAGTGCGGGGCCGAACGCGAGATCGCGGCGCAGGGTCTGGCCGTGGTACGCCACCATACTCAGTGCAACAAGTATCGCGCTCAGGCTCTTGAGCATCCGGCTCACCTCGCTGCCGTCCAGCCCCGCGCCCAACAACGCCTGCAGAACCAGCCAAAGCAGCGATATTCCAAAGCCGATCGCGGCAAGTAAGCCCGATAGCACGATGAAACCAAGCAGGCGTCGTCGTTCGGACGCTCCCCGCTCCCGCTGAGGCGCAGATGCGGCTGCGCGCTGCAACAAGTTCCAGCCACCCAGCCACGCAGGTAGTCCCACCAGTCCTGCACCTATGCTCCCGCTCAGGCGGTCGCGCCACCAGGCTCCGCCAGAAAGGGAGTTGCCGGTGTTGAGTACGAAGTCAAGTGATAGCCAAAGCACGGCTACGATCGCCACGGTCACCATCGATAGTCCGAAGGCGACCAATACGGCAACAGGGAGCCGCCGAGGCCACAAGATCGCGCCTGGCATGTGCCGTTCGCCTTCGCTTCGGGGAGACGGCTGGTCACGCACAACGGCCCAGTGATGCGCCCACACCACCCCGGACACGAGCAGAATGGGCAAGACGCTTACGAGAAACTGCCATGTGCTCTCCGCTCTGGGGTCATAGCCGAGTCCGCGACGCAGCAGTTCGTACAGCATCGTTGCGGCGCTCCAGAGCGCCGTCGGCGCAGCAAACAGCAGGACGATCCAGAGGTAGGCTACGCGTACGCGACGCGCCCCACCGCGGCTCAGCTCATACTGCCAGATAGCGGCCCAAACAAATCCACCCGAGAGGATCCACGCGGCGATCGCGCCCCAGCGGTCCCAGATTGAACGCGGCAGAACCCCGGAGAACACGGGCTGGCCGCTGCTGATTAGGTTGCCCAAGGATTCACCGAGTGCCTGGACTGCACCAATCGCCAGGAACATCAGGGAGAAGCCCGCAAGCACGGAAACCGCGACGTCGTGCGCTTCGTCATCCTCCTGCGGCCCACGCTCCGTCCAACCGATGCGGGCGTGGTAGAGCCAGGCAGCGCCGAAGACGAACAGCCGGGCCACGGAGAATACGGCGTTCTGCGCCGTTGGATCGATATCGCTCGTTCCCGGCAAGGTGAACACGTAGCGCAGCACCGAGTGCAGGGCAAAGAGCGCCACGACGGAGGTGAACGCGAAGGTGGTGCCGAGAAAAACGCGGCGCGCGGCCGAGTCGCGCTCCTCGTCCGAGGACTCGACTCGGCGCTGAGAAGCTATCCACAACGCGAGCCAAACGGGCAGTCCCACGATCAGTTCCGCCAGGTACAGGCTGGCCCGGACGCGGTTGTCGTCCGTGCTGGACAGCACGTTGTCCCGCAATGCCGTTAACGAGATAGCAAGGCCGAGGAGGCCGGTCACGGCGTACAGCGCAGTGAGCAGCCCAGCAAATGCCAAAATGTACCGGAAAGATCTACGTGGATCGTTCATCCTGTCCCCCCGTCATAGTCCGAAGTACCTAGGACCCGTGATGAGCCACCTGCCGTTCTCGCGCCTGAGATGGTAGGTCTGCCTGTTCGTGTACTCACTCACGTCAAGCGCGTCCGTAGAGGAGAGCGTAGAGATGGCCACATCGACTGTGGCGTTGTCGCCATTCACGTCCGATCCGATGAGGGTGACGCGGCGCGAACTCTCATTCCGGTACGCTGGATCGACTTGTTCATCAAATCGTTCCCTGCTCAATCCCGGTATCGCCATCAGTTCGTATGCCTCGTCGAGCTTCCCTGCCTCGACCAGTCGTATGAAGTCCGCGACAACAGCCTCCGGCGTACCTGGCGGGTAGGTTTTCTCGGGCTGCCGGCTGGCGGCGATCGCGACAACGACCCCTGCGAGCAGGAGTACTATCGAAACGCCGAGCAGACCAAGAACTGATCGTTGTATATGCATTCATCGCCCCCTCGTGGTCTAGCAACGGGGTAAGCATGACACATCACCCCTACGGCAGGACTGCGGTCGGTGCTTCAACCGCCATCGCGTGGGCATGGGCAACGTTGTACAGGTCCTAACAAGGGCGGGCCGCCAATCACAGTACGGCCGCCTGCCACTCCGTGCCGCCCTCGGCGCTAATGCACTGCGCCGTTTTCATGATCTATACTGATGGCCGTATCGAACCGTATCACGTGGCTCGCTCAGCGCTGAGCGGAGCCTTGGCGCTCGGAGGCGCACGTTCGTGAACCGCTACGTGGAGATCGCGCGAGTATCATACAGGCGGCATCGGGCCTACCGCGCCGCGAACATAGCTGGCCTGGCAACGAACGGATTCTTCGGCTTGGTTCGCTCCTTCGTTTTCTTGGCGCTGTACCGCGCGCGGCCCGAGGCGGAAGGGTACGTCCTGCTGGACGCGCTGACGTATGTCTGGGTAACACAAGCGCTCATCATGCCCGTCATGCACTGGGGGTGGCTCGAAATCGCTCAGACGATCCGGGACGGCGATGTGATCTCTGACCTGTCCAAGCCAGTCAGCTTCTTCGGCTACTGGTTGAGCCGCGACTTGGGACGTTCCGGGTACTACGTGTTATATCGCTTCGTTCCGACCCTTTGCATTGGCTTGATCCTTTTCCCCATGCGGTTGCCAGAACACCTCACCACGTGGATTTACTTTACTCTGAGTGTCCTGATGGCAGCGGTCCTCGGATTCTGTGTGCTGTTCCTTATCAATATCACAGGATTCTGGACAACGGATGTGCGCGGCATCAACAGCGTCGTGCTGACCGCAGTGAACTTTCTCACCGGTTTCATCGTCCCTCTCGAGTTTTTTCCACCCGCCGCGCGCGCCATTGCCGAGGTTCTCCCATTCGCAGGGATGATCTCCATTCCCATTAACATCTTCCTCGAGCGGGCAACCGGGCTAGCTATGCTCGGGTTGCTCGGACGGCAGGCGCTGTGGGTTTGTATGCTCGTGCTGGCATGTCACGTTACGCTCGCGGCCGCGACGCGAAGGCTGGTGGTGCAGGGTGGATAGTCTCACGGTGTACTGGCGACTCATAAGCGCCCAGATCCGTGGGCAGATGCAGTATCGGGTATCCTTCCTGCTGCAACTCCTTGGCTCCTTCTCGACCGTATTCGCCGAGCTTCTCGCGGTATTGATCTTGTTCCGCACCTTCGGGGAGATGGCGGGCTGGCGCGTCGGGGAGGTCGCACTTCTGTACAGCCTGGTCGCCATTGGTTTCGGACTTTCCGAGCTTGTCAGCGAGGGCTTCGACGACATGTCGGTCCTGATCAGGATGGGCGATTTCGATCGGATACTCACTCGACCCATCCCCGCGTTCGTGCAGGTTATGTCCTCCCAGTTCGCCCTGCGTCGGCTGGGGCGGATCGCGCATGGAGTAGTCGCGCTCACGCTCTCACATTGGTGGCTGCGACTGGCCTGGTCATGGGTGGATGTGCTGCTGTTTCTGCTAGCGCTCGCCGGCACAGCGGTTGTCTTCTTCTCCATCGTGCTGATCGGCGCGGCGATCTGCTTCTGGACGACGGAGCGTACGGAAGTTCAGAACGTCTTCACCTACGGTGGAACCGAACTCGTGAGCTACCCGATGCATATTTACAACCGATGGTTGCGGAGCGTGTTCCTGTGGGTCGTGCCGCTCGGACTGACCACGTACTACCCCGTGCTGCACATCCTGCAAAAGACAGACCCGCTCGGCATGCCCGGCTGGCTCCCGTTTGTCGGTCCGCTGATTGCTCCACTTTTTTTCGGCGTGGCACTCCTTATCTGGCGCACCGGTATGGATCACTACCAGAGCACCGGCAGTTAACGACGGGGAAGCGGTGCGCGAGCCTCGGGACAGTTCGGTATGAAGGTCCAGCAGTTCGGTATACTCTAATCATCATGATATCTATCTCGCCGCCTACTACACACCCGCAGAAGTTCATTGACGGCTTCGGCCGCCACATCGAAGACATGCGCGTTTCGGTGATCGATAAGTGCAACTTTCGCTGCACGTACTGCATGCCCGCCGAAGGATTGCAGTGGCTCAAGAACCACGAGGTGCTCTCTTTCGATGAAATCGAGCGCATTGTGCGTATCGCCGTCGATCGGGGCATACGGGAGATTCGCCTGACGGGTGGAGAGCCAACCGTGCGAGCGGGGCTGCCCGAACTCATTGAGCGGCTGGTCCAGTTGCCAGGACTTGAAGGAGTGTCGCTAACGACAAACGGCTTCCTGCTTCGGCGAATGGCGAAGGACCTGGCGGGCGCTGGCCTGACGCGCATCAATGTTAGCCTCGATACGCTGGTTCAGGAAAAGTTCGAGCACATCTCGCGGCGCAACCACCTGACCGAGGTTCTCGCGGGCCTCGAAGAGCTGGAGAAATACCCGACGATCAGCCCGATCAAGGTCAACGCGGTCGCCATTCGGGGCTTTACGGATGACGAGGTTTTGGAGTTCGCCCGTTTCGCGCGCCGCAAGCCTTACGTTGTGCGCTTTATCGAGTTCATGCCGCTAGACGCGGATAAGAGCTGGACACCGGAGATGATCCTGACCGGCAATGAACTGTACGAGATGATTCACGCCGTATACCCCCTTGTCCCTCGTGACTCCGCGCCCGCCTCAACGAGCCGTGTCTATCGCTTCGCGGACGGCAAAGGCGAGATTGGGTTCATTAACCCCGTGTCCGAACCTTTCTGCTCGACATGTAACCGCATCCGGGTCACCGCCGACGGACAACTCCGGACGTGCCTCTTCTCCCGCTGGGAAACGGACCTGCGCGGTCCACTACGCGACGGCTGCTCGGACGACGAGCTCGGCGCGGTGATGCTGGGCGCCGTGCAGCAGAAAGAGATGAAGCACCGGATCAACGACCCCGGCTTTGTGCGCGCCAACCGCTCGATGAGCCAAATCGGCGGGTAGTCCTCGAAAGCGCAAGTGCTACCGCATCCAGAGCCGGCAATAAGCCAACTGATTTGTTCGTTGTCCATAAAAGATGACCGTTGCAGTGTGTCGCAACGTGCGGATAAGAGGGCGAGGAGAGGAAATGCAGCAAGGAAATGAGCGGGTCGTGGTGTATGGAGCTGACTGGTGTGGCGTAACTACGGGGACGCTGCGTCATCTCGATCAGATTGGTGTGCCGTACGACTATGTAGACGTGGATCAGGATGCAGCAGCGTCGCAGTGGGTCAAGGACCAGAACAAAGGTAAGGAGTTGAAGCCGACGCTCGATATCGAGGGCGAAGTTCTATCGGCGCCACGCGACTACATGCTCGATGACGCCTTGAAGCGCCACGGAATTCTCGCCTGATCGGCGCACCCCAAAGAGACCGGTCTTGACGTCCTCGCGCTCGGCTGGGCGCTCGCGTTTGCCTGCGCAGTCAACTGACGCCTGTGCCTGCGGCCGGTGCGCGGAGAAGCAGGGCGCGCACTACGCGCTCCGCGCCTGGCGTCATCGCCAAGTCCGCCGCCTCGTCCAGGGAGAACCAACGGGCTTCCAATGCATCAGTGCCAGGGCACACGTCCCCGGAAGCCCACTGCGCGAGCACATCAACGATGAGGTAGTGGTACCGAACCCGGCCGGCAGGGTCGCGGTGAATGCTGTCGAAGGCGTGATAGATCTCGGTTGTGGTGCATTCGATGCCACATTCTTCCCGGACCTCGCGGCGGGCACACTCAGCGATTGTTTCGCCGAGTTCGAGCACCCCGCCAGGTACGGACCATAGACTATCCAGGGGCGGATTCGCCCGTCGCGCGAGCAGAACCCGGCCGTCATCGCGCACTACCACCACCCCAACCGCTGCGACAGGGCGTTCGAAATATTCTCTGGTCACGCAGCCCACCCGTGCCCGTCATTGGAGACCCTTCGGCTACGGTACGTCCTCGGGCCCCTTGTCCACGTACGTGCGGTATAAAGTCAGCATACGCTCCTGATCGACCGTTTGGAGCTCATCTACGCGGTTCCACGCGAGCATCGCCAGAGGCGTGCGGAGCGTCGGGTACTGCGCCGCGACCATCTTCACGTTCCCGAACTTACTGGGCGGAGCCGCGCGGTATAGCTGCTGTAGCTGTGCCGTCACCTCGGTGCACTCCTGCAGGCCCCGTGGGCATCTGTACAGCACCACGATCGCGCCGTGCTCAAGGTTATGCACCCAGTACTCCGGTGGGACGACTTCGGTGTACACATTATAGTCGGGCACTCTGTTGTAGTGCGGTCCCGACGCGGGAGGGTCGTTCTTGTACGTCACGTCCGTGCCTTCGGCAACGTGGCCGCCGCCTTCGTCGGACACAGCGTGACCCAACCCGGTGCCCGCTCCGTCCTGCGCTGTGGGGGACGGAGCTATCGCGAACTGTGTTGTCGGGGTGCTTTGTCCATTGCCGCACGCGGCAACCAGCAGACACAGCAGGAGCAATGTGATGCATAAACGCCCCAACTAGGAATCCTCCGACTCACGAAGCAAAGAGTTTAGATTTCGCGCGAGGTCCGCAGGCGCAAAGTCGCTTGACATCAGAACCCGTTCGCGGCCTTCCTTATCGATCAGATACAGTGCGTCCGAATGACCAACCTCATAGATCGCCTTGTTTTTTCCCGCGGGCTTTTCCGCTGTGACGCCTATTGCGTACTCCTGCCAGACGGGTCGGAGCGCTGCGGCGTCCCCAGTGAGATAGCTCAACTTAAGTTCGAGCCCCCGTACTTGCAGGTACTTCCGGACGGCAACAACGCTATCCCGCGCGGGGTCCACGGAGATAACGACAAAAGCCAACCTGCTCGAACGGTCGCCGAACTCGTCGCGCACCTGCGCCATCTTGCTCGTAACGAGCGGGCAAAAGTCCGGGCAACTCGTGTACAAGAAAGTAAGCACGACGACTTTGCCCCGCAGGCTGGCGAGTGTGACGGACTCGCCGAACTGGTTGGTCAGCGCAAAGTTTGGGGCGGCGCTCGGTGGCTCGAGCGCCGTGCCGCTGAACTCCGCGTCCCTTCCGCACGCCGAAAGCAGGAGCACTAGCACCAGTAGCATCGGCCAGAATCTGCCGTCACCGCCATCGCGTCGTCGCGTGCTCACGGCTGTGCTCCGAAGTTATACAAGGCTGCTCACCATCTTTCCATTCAGTGTGCGGCTCACGTTGGCCGCCTTGTGAACGGGCCGGTACGAGGGCAGGGTGAAGACCGGTGCCCGAAGGAATACAAACCACCATTCTGCAACTGGGCCATACGTTTCTTACCCAAAGACTGGTTCCGTGCCTCGCTTCTGGACCGTGACCGGCAGGCGATGCTCGTCAGCAGCAACTCTACCTCAAATATAGCAGCAGTCCCGCCCGATTCGTCTCCTCAATGATCGGTTGCGACAAAATCCAGAGACTCGAGACGGTATACAGCACCATCAGCGCCAACAAGGGGTATTGGCTATGGAGCGCCCGCCGAGGATTTCGCAGGAGCCGTAGCGCGAGCACGTGCGCCAGGTACACGGCAATCACGTGGCCAGCAACGATGAGCGCGACCTGGGAGTACCACACAAACGCGGCACCGAGGACCGCAGCGTTCACCGAGTACCCCGCCGTGCCGAACAGGTTCCAACCCCAGCCAAAGGGATCCGAGAGCAGTGGAATGATACTTTGCCCTTGAATGAGAAGCAGCGTGTAATAATGCGCGATCTGATATGCGAGCGCGATGGGTACCAAGGAATAGATGAAGCCTGCTGCGATGGTGTGAACGCGCTGCTCGCGACCACTCGCGCGCCGCATGAGTTCGGCAAAACCATAGTAGATAACGCCGAAGAGCACCGGCACCACCAGCAGGCCAAGCGTTTGGAGCATTGGGTATCCCCAGCGGCCCACCGCCTGCGTTGCGGGGAACGCGAGCGCCTCCACGTGGAGCCACGCGGAGGTCACCTGCAAGCCGTCCACGGTCACACTGGCGAGCATAAAGAGGACAAAGGCGAGACGGTCCGCAGTGATGGCCTCGCCGCGCACCAACCCAACTGCCCAGGGCCGCAGGTTGAGCTCGCGCTTTGCTGGCTCGGCGAACTCAAAGCACTCGTAGCAGTTCACGCAGCCGTCTGGCTCGATGTGGCACGGTGCGTCACCTGCTGTGCAGGCGCCGGAATCGGTAACCCGCACCTCGGTGGGAGCGAAACGGGCGAGGATACCGAAGAAGACGCTGAACGCCTCACCCTGGCGCAACCACACGTCGCGGCCAAAATACACCATCCCGGTCCATGTGATCACCGAATACGCGAGGGCAAACAGGGCAATGTTTGAAGGACGCGGCGCACCAGCAAATATGATCTCCAGCCATACAAAGCCGAAGTAGAGCAGCAGCGCAGGCCATACTCCGAGCCAACGGGGATATGGTGCGTGCAGTTCAAGCCCGCCAAGAGCCATTCGCCTGGCGGCGGCGTCTGCCCAGTCAAAGAGCGTCTTCCAGGGGTTGAGAAGCACCCAAAGATTCCCCACCAGCGCAGTGACGGCACCCAGTCCCACCCACCAGATGACCCACACGAACGTGGGCGCGAAGTTCAGACTGGGCGCCTGATCGCCCAGTGTTCCGCTAATCACAACGAGTGCGAACAGTCCGACGGAGAGTAGACGGAGCGTGAGGAGGAGGGCAGGGTGAGGTAGGAGGGTTCGCAGCCAGTGCACACCGAGGAGATTATAGCGGCGGTAGCCGCCCGGAACTTTCTCCTCCCCAACGAAGAACCCAACGAGAACAAAGGAGAGCACGACCACCGCCGCGGACCCGTACAGGTACAGCCAGAGCGGGACGGGCAACGTGTAGCGCTGGCCGAAGCCGTGCGCTTCCGCCCGTCCCACTGACGCCACTGCAAGGAGAAGTACACCAGGCGCGGCGAGCCAGCGCACGGGATTGCGCCGCTTCAATTTCCTTCACGGGGCTGCACGACGAGCTTACCCAGTTCCGCCTCGGTCTCGTGTTCCTCGATCGGCCAGCTACCGGTCTTGTTTGCTTCGAACGAGAGTGTAGCGGTCTCGCTGTCCTTGACGGCGACAGCTTCGTCGTACCCGTGAAAGTGCAGGTCGAGCTCTCGGTCGGCCTTGATCTGGAAGGTGACAGTGTCACCATCCCGGACGGTGAATTCGTTCGGCTCCATGGCGTCTCCGTTTATAGACACGTTGAAACGCACGTCTTGCGGTCCAGCATTTGAACCATTTGGCCGCAGTGTTACGAACAATCCGCCAAGCACCAGCAAGGCGAGCACCGCAAACGTTATCTGTCTGCTCAAAACTCTGCTCCTTTCATCGTGGCGTACCGAGGTGGCGCGCCGGTACGATCATGTGATCACTCAAAGGCAGAGGATAGGTGGTCTTCGCGCCGGCTGCGGGAGGGCCTGTGCATCGATAAGCAAAGTCGGCAGGTTCCAATCAAAGCGTCCGGTTGCTGCACGATCCTGAGTCTGAGAGGCCATCGCGACTGCCCCCACGTCCAACATAGTTTCACCCGGACCAGCGCCCGCCTCGACCACCTTCAGCACATGGAGTGGGTGCAAGCCAGCGCCCTGAGTTGTGACGCCATCGTGACCACTTATGGGACCGGCGCTGTCGTGATGGTGCGTACGGCCCTGCTGCAACGCACGCGTATGGGTCACGATCTGGGCGGGCGACGCATGCGCACCGAGACGCCAAGAGATCAAGGCGAGTGGAGCGGCAACGCCCACAATGAAGGCAAGCATGCAGAGCGCGGCAAAACACCATCCGCCCTGGCAGAGGGGCGAATCATGCGCGATGGTGCTTCGGGGGGCGGGCGCGCCTGTTCGTTCCACAGTTTCAGTCTATCGCAGCGTGACATGCTTCGCAAAGGGCGGGATGGTTGCAGGAAGACGGAGCGAAGGGGGGAGAACTGGATGCATCCATCGCCGCGACGAACCTCGCATGTGCCGGGAACACTACAGGCGCTATCATTCAGACAGGGACTGCAGTCGGAGGCGCCTGTTGACGGAGAACGCACATCAGTTCCAATGTACTCCTAAGGAGGCGGTCGCCCTACAGCGGCGACTCGCCCCGTTCATAGAGGAGCGGCCACTTCCCTCGCCACCCCGTACTGTCGCAGGGTTCGACCTGAGTATTCGCGGCGACCGTGCCCGTGTCGCAGCGGTAGTGATCGACATCGAGTCGCTGGATACGGTTGACGAGACGGTGATCGAAACTGAGATCCTGTTTCCGTACGTGCCGGGACTGCTCTCCTTTCGTGAGGCGCCGGCGGTGCTCGCTGCCCACGATGCGCTGCTGGTACCCCCAGACCTGCTGATGCTCGACGGGCAGGGTCGTGCCCACCCGCGTCGTTTCGGGATCGCTTGTCACGTAGGGCTTGTCCTCGGCGTGCCGGCAGTCGGGATCGCGAAGAGTTTGCTTGTTGGCAGGGGGGCGGTGCCGGGGCCAGTACGGGGAGAAACCGCACCTATCGTGCATCGAGGCGAGATCGTCGGCGCGGCGCTACGCACCCGCACCGGTGTGACTCCGGTGTACGTCTCAGTCGGGCATCTTATCACCCTGGAGGAGGCGGTTGAACTTGGACTTCAACTCGCCCCTCGACTGCGGATCCCGGAGCCGACCCACAGGGCGCACGTGCTCGCGGGTCGATGGTAGCCGGGTTCAGGCAGGCGCACTCTCGAACGCCGATCCAGCAGCCGCAGTCTCCAGCGTCTGGTCCTTTGTCTCCTCGCCGAGGAGCCAAACATCTATCGCGATCACGAGCAGCACGCCGGCGAACATTGAGAAGATGGCGACGGTGCCAAGATTCCATGTGCCGAGCATAATGCCAACCAGGTACGGTCCGACGATGCCCCCGACCCGGCCGACGCCAGCCGCCCATCCCGTACCGGAGCCGCGAATGGCGGTCGGGTACAACTCTGGGGTGTATGCATACACGACGCCCCACGCACCGAGGTTGAAGAACGAGACCAATGAACCCCACAGGAGGAGTTCCTCACGCGAAGCATCCGCACCGAGACCCCGTAGTCCGAAGAGCAGTGTCGCCACCGCGCAGGCCAGCAGGTAGCTCACTAGCGTCGGCTTTCGCCCCCATCGCTCAACGAGCACCGCCGCGCTGAAGTAGCCAGGCACCTGGGCGAGCGTGATAAGGAGCACAAACCCGAAGGATGTCTGCAACCCGTAGCCCTGCTCCCGCGTGAGAATCTGCGGCAGCCACGTGAAGATTCCGTAGTAGGAGAACACCATACCGAACCAAAGCAGCCAGAGCATAACCGTACGGCGACCGTACTGAGCCGCCCACAATTGTTGCAACGCGCCGCGCCCCTGACCATTACGCGTTGGATCATCCTCCAACGCCACATCTCCGACCACACCAACCTGAGCGGCGGCGAGGCGCGCCTCCTCGTGCCGGCCCTGTCGGAGCAGGAAGCGTGGTGATTCCGGCAGGCTGCGGCGTAGGACGAAGACGTACAGGGCGGGAAGCGCGCCGAGGAGGAACGCCGCGCGCCATCCATATCGCGGCACCACGAGGTAGCCTAGGACGGCAGCCAGGATCCAGCCGTATGCCCAGAAGCTTTCTAGCAGCACGACGAGCCTGCCGCGATGCCGTGCCGGTGCGATCTCCGCGACAAGTGTGCTCGCCACAGGGAGTTCACCGCCGAGGCCGAGCCCGGTAATGAAACGGAGGACAAGCAACACGCCGTAGCCCCACGCGAGCGCCGTCAGGCCGGTTGCCGCCGAGTACAGAATGAGCGTCGCGAGCATGATTGGTTTTCTGCCATAGCGATCGGCGAGCGTGCCCGCGACGAGCGCCCCGAGAAACATGCCGAACAACCCAACGCTGATCGCGCTCCCCACCTGCGCCTGGGAAAGATTCCATTCGCGCGCGATCGCGACCAGCACAAACGAGAGCAGCCCGATATCCATCGCATCGAACATCCAGCCCAAACCGGCCAGGATCGTGATGCGGCGGTGCCCCGTCCCCAGCGGTTGGCTGTCGAGCTGCTGCTGTAAGGTCCGTGTTCCGGTTGCCTCAGTCATCGTCGAAGTGTCTCCCCTGCGCTGCGACGGGCTTGTCCGTCTGCGTTCGCTTCGTTAAGCAGAAACCCGAGCCGCGCCAGCTCCTCGGGCGCACGATTGAGCAAGGCGGCATCGGGAGCTTCGAGGGTATGTGTATGCCGTCCGTCCGTCAGTTCCGCGAGCAGATGTGACCGCCCACTCGCGATCCGGTCCAGGAATGCGTATACCTGCACGCGTGACGAGATCCGTAGCTCGCCACGAAGCGTGCCATACACCGTGTGTTCGACCCCGACGTCCACCACCGTGATGCCGAGGTCAACGAGGGTGAGTAGTTCCGTGCTGGCTTCCTCTGCGGTGTGTTTGACAGCGACCTCAGTTCGGTACACGGTTGGGGCTGATCGAGAGGCGAGCAGGTATCCACGACTCGTCGCCACAATCTGTGCGCCACCGGAGCGCAGAACAGCGATGTCCTGTACGATAGCCTGGCGGCTGACGCCGAACCGTACTGACAACTGCCCCCCGGATACGGGTTCCCTCACCGCCTTCAGCGTGTCCAAAAGCCTGGACCGCCTCACCTCCGTCGTCATCGTTGCTCCCGCATCGTTTGCAGCCGCCGCCAGCTCTGCTTCGCACAGCACAGCTCGAACTTCATCCTTGTCTCCGTCGAGTCTAGAGGCCGCGGTCTGTAATGTCAACTGACATTACAGGAGCATGGCATTTTGTGCACGAGCTCGTCACTGGTCAGAAAGATTTACAATAATCCATGTGTTTGTCCAAACGCGGATCATTGCACGGCAGACAGTGGTCAGCGTTTTGTCGCAGGGGCCCGGAGTGAAACTCGAAGGGGGTCAACATGGCTCCGTGCTGGCGGAGGCTTGTCTCAACTTCGTCCCAACGTCCATCGGCGACGAGGAAGAGCAGGCAGCCGCCCCCACCCGCGCCACACGCCTTGCTTCCCACTGTGCCGACTGCCGCGCCCGCCGGAGAAGTTTGTTCATCCGCGGCGTCACCAAGCCACCTCCGAGCAATGGAAAACATCGGTCCGGCCCCAGGCGAAGTCGATCCGCACGGGTACCCGCACCGACTTCGGGTTGTTCGCAACCAGTACTCGTGGCTTGCCTACTATCCCACCCCAGGATACGCGTCGAGGTTGCGCAGCATGACGCTCGCCAGCCCGTGCGTATGTGCACGGAGTCTCGCCATGCTCCGGAACGGCAGGAGGGTGCTATGCTTGCCGAGTCGTCTACCGGGACCAAGGGCCACATACGGGCCGGAATGCGGGAGCACTATGGAACTACATGAGTATCGGCGGGAGTTCCCGATCACACATCGTCACGCGTTCCTCAACCACGCTTCGGTCTCGGCGCAAAACCACCGGGTGATACAGGCGCTCACGGCATATTTCGCACGCGGGGAAAGCCAGCCCTTCGACCGGTTACTGCCAGACCTGCTCGCGCTGCGGGAAGAGTTCGCGCAGCGCGTCGCGGCGCTGATCAACGCAGCGCGATCTGACGAAGTGGTACCGATGGGGGGTACGGCGTCAGGTATTAACACCGCAGCGAACAGCCTACCGCTGCGCGCGGGTGACAACGTACTAGTGCTGGAAGGCGATTATCCGGCGGTAATATATCCGTGGCTGAACCTTGCACCGAAGGGCGTGCTGACGAAGGTCGTTCCGCAATTGCAAGGTGGGCTCGACCTTGATGTGCTCCAGGCGCGGATCGACTACAAGACGCGCGTCATTGCAATAAGCACCGCGATGTTCGCGACCGGGTACCGCAACGACATGGCGGCGGTGGGGCGGCTCTGCCGGGAGCGGGACATCTACTTCGTCGCGGACGGCATCCAGACGCTCGGCGCGTTTCCGCTTGATGTGCAGGAGTGTCAAATCGACTTTCTCGCCTGCGGCTCGCAGAAATGGCTTCTGAGCGAGCCGGGCGCCGGCTTTCTGTACTGCCGACACGATCTGCTTCGTGAGTTGCAGCTTGGCGCGTATGTGGGCTCGGCAAGCACCGTCGACCCGCTGAACTTTCTTGATTTTAACTTCACCCTGCAGGACACCGCGGAGCGCTTTAGCCTGGGCACGCCGAACGTGTTGGGCATGGTGGCGCTTAATGCTTCCCTTGCGCTGTTACACGAGGTGGGGATCGAGCGGATCAGCGAGCGCGTGACTACGTTGACGGATGTATTGATCCACGATCTTAGTGGTCTGGGGTACCCCGTCCTTTCGAACCTCGCGCCTGAGCGGCGTTCCGGGATAGTGCTCATCGGCGTAGCGGACCCCGAGGGCCAGTACGAGCGCCTAATGGCGGCAAACGTAGTGACGTCGTTAAGGGGCGCGGGACTGCGAGTGTCGCCGCACTTCTACAACACCGAGGAAGACGTTCTGAGGGTCGGCGAGGTACTGGGGCGAAGATCCAGGTAGGGCCACGGAACCGGGCAGTAGGGCTTGCACGGTCTAGCACCGCACCTCCAGACCACTACTTCCCCACAAGGCGATCAGGGGCGAAGTCCGAGACCACACCCAGTACCACGGTAACTTCCGAGGTCAGACCGGTTCCGGATAGACGCCGCGGCTCCCTCACGGTCAGGGACACGGCACGCCGCGTCCTTGCAGTGCTGAGACTTGATTGCAATCTACCGGATCGCGCATTAGTCTGAGGGGGGTACGTCCCAACCGAGGTTCTTGATCTCAGGTTCGAGCACATCCAAAAGAACGCGCTCGTCGGCGGTGCTGACTATCGCTGGGAACGGGATGTAAATGTTCGTCGTAGAAAAGATACCCTTTTGTACCTGGACGTAGTCCAGACCAACGTCGTACACCGTACCAATTTTGGCGCCATCTCGATCGAAAACTTGCCAGCCACCATGAACGTCGTCGATAAGTGACTCCATGTTAGGACCTCCTCTCGCATTACTTTACAGACAGCATATCGCAAGGTGTTATAGCGCGTTCCACGCCTACGTGTCGCGTTTTTTGGCACTGTGCCAGTCTAAGCCTGATCGAAAAAGCTGAGAAGTGCCTGGGTAGTGCGGTCAGGCTGCTCCTCCATAACCCAGTGCCCGCATCGCGGTAGCGGCACGATCTCTAACGGCGCCTCGAAGTGCTTGTCTATACCCTGAAGCAGGCTGACGGGAAGGGCGGGATCGTGGATGCCCCAGAGGACGAGACATGGTCTACGCACCTTGCGCCGGAGCCACCAGCGCAACTGTGGCCCACTTTTCCACAGGCTGCGGTACCAGGCCAGCGCAGCGTTGTGGACACCCGGCAGAGCGAAAGCGCGGGCGTATTCCCGCAGCGCTTGCGTATCAAGGCGGCGAGGATCAGATGCAAACCTGCGCATGCCGTAGACAAAGCGGTTGTTCCAACGCGTCAGTACGGTCTCCATGAGGCCCGGTATGCAGAACGGGACGATGTACCAGGAATGCAGCGGGTGGATTTTGTGCAATGGAGCATTGATGATTGCAAAGCGCTCCACAGCCTCTGGATGCCGCAGAACGAGGGCCCATAGCAACCCACCGCCCCAGTCATGCCCAACCCAATCGGCGCGCTCATAGCCGAGTGCCCGCACGGCGGCGCGCATTTCGGTCGTCATCGTACCCAGGTCGTAGCCGCCGCGCGGCTTGTCGGACTCTCCATACCCCTTTAGGTCAAACGCAAGGACTCGGTGTGTCCGGGCAAGTGCAGGCATCTGGTGACGCCAGCAGTATGCGCTTTGTGGAAAGCCGTGCAACAGGATCAAGGGCGGCCCCTCGCCCAACTCCTGGAAACTGAGACGCGTCGACCCGGACTGAACATACCCACGTTTTGCTTCAGCAAACTCCATGGACGCACCCTCCCGCCACATACTTCGCACTGGGCGCGTCGCGAACCCAGCGGCTGCCTACTGTTGGTTTACGGCTCGCTCAGTACGTGTGCGCCGCGCGGTCGAACGACGATGGTGTGCTCCCACTGAGCGCCCCATCCGCCATCGATGGTGCGAACCGTCCACCCGTCGCTGGGGTCTACGCGCACTCGAGGTGAACGCTCGACAAGGATCGGCTCGATGGTTATGACGAGTCCATCCTCAAGTACCGGGCCACCACCCCGTCGTCCGACGCTGGGAACATCGGGCTTTTCGTGCATTTTGCGGCCAAGGCCGTGGCCGATAAACTCCTTCACGACATTATAGCCGCGGCTCTCCGCGTGGGTTTGGATTGCATGGCCGATGTCCCCAACTCGATTGCCTGGAACCGCGACCCGTATACCGGCAAGCATCGCCTCGCGGGTTGTCGCAATGAGTCGACGGTGTTCCACCGTTGCATAGCCGATCGCGACCGTGATCGTGGAGTCACCACAGTAGCCATCCAGTACCAACCCCGCGTCGATGCTCAAGATATCACCGTCCCTGAGTAGAGTGTCGTCTGGCACGCCGTGGACCACCGCGTCGTTCACGGAGGTATTGATACAGCCAGGGAAGTTTTCCTCCGTGGCAAAAACCGGGTCAGCGCCGAGCCGCCTGATGTAGTCCATCGCATAATCGTTCAACGCACGCGTCCTAACCCCCGGTTTCGCCATCCGTCCGAGGTCACGCAGTAGCTTTGCGGTTGCACGGTTTGCCCGCCGGAGTCCTTGCAAACTTCCCTGGGTCTTCACTACCAATGTTGCCGATTCCTCCGTATGCTGCACGAAAAACAGAAATGGACAAGATAATTCCGAGCGACGCCGTCGAGAACAGTACGGCTCCCACGATCATTGCCAGAGCCGTGCGCCAGTAAACGTCCAGTCGCCTCCAACTGACACCAGAGCGGCACATACCTGCGTCGCAAATACCCGAACGTGAATCGGCATTCTGTGCTGTGCACATTCCCGGTCCTGCTCGGTCTGATTCTGACCCATTCGACGCCCACCTGCCGCGATTCGCTTGCTCATCACTCGCGAGGTCGCGTGGTAGAATTGGGTCAGATTCAAGTATGCCTTAAGTGAGGAGTATGCCGCACATGGCGCAGACAGCCACTCGCGTGCCGAAGGTGACGTACGCCGCGATACCGACGGAAGAAATGGACATCCTTCACTCGGCATATGAGGAGTCCCTGGGCCGGGTTCGGAAAGGGTTTGGTGATAGCCATCCGATGTATATCGGCGGCCAGCCGGTGCGTACCGAGGATGAGTTCGATGTGCGCGCGCCCGCGGATCGCACCGTGCTCCTGGGCCGCTTTCCGCTTGGCGCAGCGGAGCACGCCCGGCATGCGATCGAGGTGGCGCACGCGGCCTTCCGGCACTGGAGCCATATGCCGTACGGCGAGCGGCTCACGCTCCTGCGTGCGGCGGCGGACAATTTCCGCGCGCAAAAGGTGGATATCGCGGCGCTACTGAGCATTGAGGCGGGGAAGAACCGGCTTGAAGCGTTAGGGGAAGTCGAGGAAGCCGCCGACCTTATCTCGACGTATTGTGACGAGTTGGAGCAGAACAGCGGGTATGTGCGCGACGCGGTGCCGCTAATGCCGGGCGAGCGCAACGTGAGCGTGCTGCGGCCCTTCGGCGTTTGGGCCGTTGTTGCGCCATTCAACTTTCCCGTCGCTCTCTCGACCGGCATGCTTGCTGGCGCGCTCGTCGCGGGAAATACCGTGGTCTTCAAGCCAGCGTCCGCCACGCCGTATACCGGCCTGCTCGTTTATCGGATGTTTGCCCAGGCGGGTTTGCCCGACGGGGTCATCAACTTCATTACAGGAGGCGGCGGCGCGATTGGTGGGGAGCTGACAACGAATCCCCTCGTCGAGGGTATGGTGTTCACCGGCTCACGGGAGGTTGGCAGTGACGTTTACCGGAAGTTCGCAGAGCCCTACGCCAGACCGTGCATTACGGAGATGGGTGGGAAGAATCCCGCTATTGTGACCGCGCACGCCGACCTGGAAAAGGCGGCTGAAGGGGTGATGCGCTCCGCGTTTGGCTACAGTGGACAGAAGTGTTCCGCATGTTCACGAGTGTACGTTCAGCGCGAGGTTCACGACGCGTTCGTGCACCTGCTGGTGGAGCGGACCCAGGCGGTCGTGGTAGGTGAGCCGACGGAGCAGGGAACGTTCATGGGTCCAGTTATCAATGAGAGCGCAGTAGAAACTTACCTCCAGGCGGTGCAGGACGCTGATCGAGACGGCAAAATCCTGTTCGGCGGTAAGCGCCTGACGGAGAGCAAGTACGCGAATGGAACGTTTGTGGAACCGGCGATCGTTGGTGCTTTGCCGACGGATCACCGGCTGTTCCGCGAGGAGCTTTTCGTGCCGTTCTTGACGGTCGCCCCGGTAGACTCGTTGAACGAGGCGCTCCGGCTGGCGAACAACAGCGAGTACGGCCTGACGGCGGGCGTGTATAGCGAGGATTTGTCCGAGGTGGACCGGTTCTTCGACGAGATCGAAGCCGGCGTAACGTACGCGAATAGACGAGGTGGCGCAACTACTGGCGCGTGGCCAGGTTCTCAGAGCTTCTGTGGCTGGAAGGGCAGCGGCTCAACTGGCAAAGGCGGGCTCGGCCCGTACTACGTCCAGCAGTTTCTCCGGGAACAAAGCCAAACAATTATCACCGAGCAGTTGACACCGGATGCCGAGCGCCTGGAGGTCGAAGCGGCGGGCGAGTAACGGGCGTAGTCGTCCTGACCAAGGTATGCGGTTGAACCCGCGTCGAGGAACGACCAGCGAGTAATGCGCCATCACGGCTAGCCCACGGCGCAGAGTATCGCGGTGAAGGCTGCATGCAGATGTGACGCGCTCTCCATAAACTGGCAAAGGTCGGCGTGGAGCGGAACAAACGAAAGGGAGCGGTGTTGACGGAGTATACACCCGAGGTCGTCGAGCACTTCCAGAACCCGCGCAACCCCGGAGCGCTCCCGAACGCGACGGGCAACGGGCAGGCAGGTGACGGCACAAACGGTGAGCTACTGATCCAGATCCAAATACGGGCGGACGCCCAGACGGTCACGGAGGCAAGGTTTCGGGCGTTTGGGTGTAGCGCGTCAATAGCCTCGGCATCCGTGACAACGGAGTTGCTCCAGGGACGTTCACTCCGATCCGCGTTGACACTGGATTCCGCGGAGATAGAGGATGCGCTGCTCGGACTGCCCGTGGAC
>JACDAU010000165.1 GCA_013695265.1 Chloroflexia bacterium | reverse complement strand
CGACGAAGGGGTGGCTTGGGCCACTCCCTTCGTCGTTGTGACTCCAAAATTTCGAGCCTTCCGGGTTCGCTAACGCCAACTAGTACGAACTCCGGTTAGCCCGCATTATTCACGAGCAGCCCGTGTGTAGGGGCGAACACGAGGTTCGCCCGTACGATGCACTCCTCCTTGAATAATCCGGGTGAGGCGCCGTCACATGGTCGAAGATTGGGGCACGGCATGCCGTATCTGTACTGGGCACGCCGAAGAACGCATTCGACCAGGCAGACTCCCGTCCCACCCCGCAGTCACCACGAGCTTGGGCTTGCCACGCACGCTTTACGCCTCATCCGTATACAATTAGCGGTCTGAGTGAATGGAGAAACGATGAGCGAGCGGGACGAAAAGTTTGAGCGCATCGAGGCGTTGCTGGCAGAGCAGGGACTGGACGCGCTGCTGCTGAAACGGGCGAGCAGCTTTGCGTGGGCAACGTGCGGCGCGTCGAGCTACATCAACACGGCGTCAGATTACGGAGATGCAACGCTGCTAATCGCGCCGGGTCGCAGGCAGGTGTTCACAACGAACATCGAGGCGGCACGCATCGGGGACGAGGAAGGACTCACAACGCAAGGGTGGGAGATCGTTGTGGGCGACTGGTTCGCGATGGAGACGGCGCTCGAAGGCGCGACGCATGGGTTGAAACTCGGAGCGGACTTCCCGTATCCCGGCGCGGTCGACCTCTCTGCGGCGGTCAGCGATCTCCGGTCACGGCTGTTGCCGGAGGAGGGTGAGCGTTTTCGGTCGCTTGGCCGGATGTGCGCGGAGGCTATGGCCGCTGCGATTCCCCAGATTCGTCCGGGACAAACGGAGCATGAAATCGCCGGGATCGTCGCCCACGAGGCGGCCGCACGCGGGGCGTGGCCCACCGTCGATCTCGTCGCGACGGACGAGCGGATTTACCGCTACCGCCACCCGCTACCGACGGCGAAGCAGCTGGAGCGGTATGCAATGGTCGTGCTGTGCGGCCGCAGGCACGGGCTCGTGTGCTCGATCACCCGCCTGGTGCACTTCGGCCAACTGCCCGATGAACTGCATCACAAACAGGAGGCGTGCGCCCGCGTGGACGCTTCCTTTCTTACCAATACTCGCCCCGGCGCTGCTCTGCGGGATGTATTTGCCCAGGCCACCGAGGCGTACGCGGCAGCTGGCTTCCCGGATGAGTGGCGGTTGCATCACCAGGGCGGTCCCGCGGGCTACGAACCACGCGAGACGCTCGGCAAGCCAGACATGGACGGAGTGGTGAGGGAGGGCCAGGCATACGCGTGGAACCCCTCGATCACAGGCGTGAAGATCGAGGACACCATCCTTGTTAGTCCCTCCAACAACGAGACGCTCACCGAGATGCATGGCTGGCCGATGATCGAGGTCGAGGTGAATGGCCAACGCTGTCGGCGTCCGGCGATCCTGGAGCGTTGAGCACGACACGCCACCCACGGCGTCTGCAATACGAACGATCAGCCTGCGCCACGAACGGTAGAGTTCAGATCGTCCGCACGGTAACAATCGGCCTGGCGCGTGTGGCATAGGATACGGACGTTCGTGCGGCTCTTCGAGATGGCGATGCGGGGGTACTTTTACGACCACTGCACCGCCGCCTCGGCGAGCCTCGCCTTCTATGGCCTGTTTTCCGGCTTCCCACTGCTTCTGCTTGCGGTTACCGTAGCGGCGGTCGTGCTCGACGCGGACCGTGCCGCTGACCGTGTTCAGGAAGTGCTGCGCGCATGGGTACCAGTCAGCTCCGGGCTAGTGGAAGCGGGGGTCCGAGGTGCGGTCGATGCGGGTGGTGGAGTGTTCGGGTTCTCGATCATCGCGCTCCTGTGGTCGGGGACGCGCGTCTTCGCCCAGGTCACGCGCGCGTTAAACGAGGCATGGGATGTACCACACAACTACACGCTGCGCTACCGACTCGTCATCGAGCTATTTCTGGTTATGGTCACCGTTGCGCTTATTGCCCTGAGCCTACTGTACAAGCCCGTACTAAACCAGGTGTGGGACTCACTGACGGGCAAGCCAACACCGCCAGAGGGGCCGGTCTGGAGTTTCGCGGGAGAGGTGTGGGTGAAAGTGCTCGGCTTTCTCATCGTACTGCTGCTGTACCGCTACCTGCCTCGCCGACGAGTGTCATGGCGAGACGCTGTGCCCGGTGCGCTGCTTACAAGCGTGTTCTTCCAGGTCAGTCA
>JACDAU010000142.1 GCA_013695265.1 Chloroflexia bacterium | reverse complement strand
AAACATGGACGTGCGGGCCGATTCGCACGGCGCGGGAGTAGCCGACGAGCGGCTCCCAGGGCGTGCCGGAGGCAATGTTTAGTCTCCGCGGGGCGTCGTCGATCTGGTTCACGGTGCGGGGCATCCTTTCGTTTTGTGGGTGAGCGCGACGCTACGGTCAGGCCTCCCAGATCGAGGCCATTCGCCAGAGATCGAGCCGCCTCACGGTGATGCTGCCACCCGACACGAACAGGCCGATGCCCCGGCTATCGGGGCGGCTCTGATACACGCGGGCGGTGAGGCACGCGCGGTCGTTCGCGAATACCTCAATCACCGAGCGGTCGAGGTACACACGGAGCCGGAGCAGTTCGCCATCTTTGAGTCGAAACGGCAAACTCTGCACGCCTCGGTGGGCGTCCTGGCTCAAACTGGAGCGGCTGGCATCGACCGTGAGCGCCCCGTCGCCATGGTCGTACACAACAAGCGTCTCCTCCTCGCCGTCCGGGGAGCGGCGAAGCCTCAAGCCGACGCGGTCCGCATCGTGCGACTCGATCTCCGCGACGATCTCCAGGCACTCCCCCTCGGCGCCGGGCAGCGCGGCGATCCCTGAGGGTACGATCTCCAGATTGTCGTATGCCTGGTGGTCCCGGCGCAGGCGCTCAAGCTCGGCGATGGGGTTCATCAGAAGCGTGCCGTCCGGCGAGAGCGAGAGCACGCGCGGCAGGGACATCACCCCGGCCAGTGAGGAGGCGACCTGCGCATCGACGCTCCGCTCCTCCCGTAGCCAGCCGAGCATGATGCGCCTGCCCTGATCGTCGAGCAAGGTCTGCGGCGCATAGAACGAACCGGGAGTGTCCACGTAACCCAGCGCCTCCGGGGTGAACGCGTGGCCCTGGTAGCGTCCCACGAGGGAGGCGCCGTAGAGCAGGTTCTCCTCATCACGCACGGAGACGACGAGCACGTGCCGGTCGCCGAGTGGGAAGAAGTCGGGACACTCCCACATCGTGCCGGTCCACAGGGGCTCCGTCCGGCTCGCATCACCCACGCAGAGCGGTCCCACGTACTCCCACCGCACGAGGTCGGGCGAGCGATACAGGAGCGCCGCGCCGCCCACATCGCGGATGCCGGAGCCGATCACCTGGTACCACCCATCCTCCTCGCGCCACGCGGCATGGTCGCGGAACATCACGGTGTCGAGTCCCTCGGGCGGGGCGGCGATCACCGGGTTGCCCGGGTGCTTCTGCCAGGTGAGCAGGTCGTCTTCGCTCGTCGCGATGCAGGGCAACTGCTCCTCGCCACGGACGCCGGTATAGATAAACGTTGGCGTCCCATCGTGGTCCACGGCGCAACCGGAGAAGACGCCGTCCTCGTCGGGCGAGCCGGGCGTGGGAGCGAGCGCGATGGGGAGGTCCGTCCAGTGCACGAGGTCGGGACTGGTGGCGTGACCCCAATGCATGGTGCCCCAGAACAGCCCGTTCGGGTTGTACTGGTAGAAGAGGTGATACTGTCCCTGCCACTGGATGAGGCCGTTCGGGTCGTTCATCCACGTCGCGACCGGCAGAAAGTGATACGTGGGCCGGTGCGGATCCTCGGAGAGCGCGCGCTGCAGAGCGGCTTCCCCCGCCGCGAGCCGCGCCGCCACTTCTGCAGATAAGTCCATGGGTCGTCCTCCTTACTTTGGGCCTTGCGGTCCGCTGGCTTAGTTGACATAACTGCATCGTCGGTCCATCAGCGGTCAGATTCACACGAATGAAAACATCATACTGTCGACGGTTGGCCATGAGTCCATCAGCTAGCACAGTCGCGGACGCAACCAAGGGGCGGTGTTTCAGAAGTAGCCCTGGTTTTCATTCGGCAAGGTCTCATTCGCTTCGTAATGGTATCCCTCGGCCCCTATATAGCGGAAGTCTCCCGCGAGCTCGATCCGCCGCAGCAAAGCCCACGACTCCGCCTGCGACCTCTCCCGAGCGTACAGGTGGGGGTAGAAGGTTCTCTGCTGGAGCATGTAAGCGCCACAACAAAGCATGGTGACAATAAGGACACCCAGGGGTGCAAGCAAGAGTCTCGGTGGCCTCGGGGGAACTGCACATCGGGAGGCATCGAGAGCGGGTTGTGAACTTTGAGGTGATGGGGCTGTAGGCCGACACACTCGTGATGCGACGGCTTCTGGTAAGATGCTGTCGCGCATGCTCTCGCACCTGAGAGGGTGGTGCTAGAGTAGTTGAGCATCAAGAGAAGAATGGGAAATCGGGGGTAGACTGTGCTTGCCAAGCTGACTAGAGTCGGTACAACGGCCGGGTTCACGGTCACATTACTGGAGCCGATCAAGTTCACGGACCTTGTCCAGGGAGTGCTGGGTACAGGAGGTCTGGAAGGACATCTCGAGGAGTTGATCCGCACCGACCTCCGGCTCCTGTTCGGCAGCGAAGCAACGGCCCTAGTAGTGGGACAACAAGTACTTGATGAGAACAACAAGCGCTCCGATTTGGTCGCACTCGATAGCACTGGTAGTTTGGTGCTCATAGAGCTCAAGCGGGCGGCCAAGGATATGCGGCATCGGGCGGAGCCCCTGGAGCTACAAGCGATCCGATACGCCGCCACCCTCGCGACAATACGCACAGTCGAAGACCTCGTCCGTGACATGTTCGAGGCCTATGTAGGACGCCACCGGAGTGAGCTGGACAGACAAGGTCTCGCACAATTGACAGACGGAGAACTGGCTAGCCGACTGATCCTAGAGTTCCTCGACCAGAATGGCGTGAGCGGGGAGGGGTTCAACAAGCATCAGGCTATCTACTTGGTGGCGACCACTTTCACCGACGAGGTCCTCTCCGCTTCCGCATGGCTGGCCAGCGAAGGGGTAGACATCCACTGCGTGGTGGCGCGACCGCTGCTGATCGATGACACATATGTTCTGGACTTCGACGAGATTATTCCGCCGAAATCTCTGAGCGACTATTACGTTGGAGTGCGTGCTTCATCGGCTCCGAGTAGAGTTAGGACTGAGGGCCGTCGGAGAACAGGCGAGAGCGGATACACGCGACGCACCAGCGCGAGCGGCATATCTTCAGTCAGGTGGCGCGAGATGATCGAACAGGGGATCCTGAACCTGGAAGACCGACTCATTCTGGACTCGACTGAAGGAGAGATGTTCGCCACACTCATCACATCCGATGGTCGAGTGCGATACGACAGCCACGAGATGAGTGCCCAGGAGTGGGGCAAAAAGGTCAAGCACTGGAGCACGATCAATATATACGATCACGCCTTCGTCGCCAGAAAAGATGGACCCATCCCGCTGTCGGAGTTGAGGCGGCAAGCCGCCGAGCGGATCAACCAGCGCGATGCAGAGACTTCGCTAGCAGCGAACGAAACGACTTCAGAAGTCCCGTAACACTCATGTCCAATGTGCATGACAGGTTCTAGCGTATCAGTGCCACGGTTTGGAACTCCTCTTGCGGCAGCTTAATGCTCCTGCGGGTTGGCGTCAAACGGCAGCCTCACGCGGGCTACCTACGGGTGCGAGACTTGCGGTTGGGTACGACAGACCGGGGAGTATTGTACCCGGTCTGGTCGAACGCAAAGAAAGAGCGAAAGGGCAGGTTGTGACGGAGCAAGCAATACAGCCACTCCGGGTGGGGGTGGTCGGGTTGGGGTTCGCGGGCACGACGCACACGCGGGCGTATCAGCAGGTGCCGGGCGTCGAGGTGATCGGGCTGGCGGGGCTGGAGGCGGACCGGCTCGCGCAGATGGGCGAGGAGTTCTCCATACCGCACCTGTACGCGCAGTGGGAGGACCTGCTCGCGCGCGACGATCTGGACGTAGTAAGCGTGTGTACCCCGAACTTCCTGCACGCGCCGATCGCCATCGCCGCGCTCCAGGGCGGACGTCACGTGCTGTGCGAGAAGCCGCTCGCGCGCACTGCCGCCGATGCCGAGGCGATGGTGGAGGCCGCCAAAGCCGCAGGGCGGGTGCTGCACACCGCCTTCAACCACCGGGCGCGCGGCGATGTCGCGACGCTGAAGGGCTTTGTCGACGCGGGGCTGCTGGGCCGCGTGTACTACGCAAAGGCGTACTGGATGCGCCGCAACGGTATCCCCGGCCTGGGAAGCTGGTTCACGAGCAAGGAGCTCGCAGGCGGCGGGCCGCTGATCGACCTCGGGGTCCACGCGCTCGACCAGGCGCTCTACCTGATGGGCGAGCCGGAGATCACGACTGTGAGCGCGACGACATACGCGGAGTACGGCCCGCGCGGCCGGGGGATGCGCAGGGTCGGCAACCCGAAGATGCAGACCGGCAGCGGCTACGAGGTGGAGGACCTCGCAACCGCGTACATGCGCACCGCCGACGGAGCGACCCTGCTCCTGGAGGCGAGCTGGATGGTGCAGGGCAGCTACGATGACGACTTCGGCGTGACCCTGTACGGCTCGGAGGGCGGCGCGGAAATCGACGTGCGGCGCTACGGCTGGGAGGACACGCTGCGCGTGTTCACGGACCAGGCGGGCGTGCCGGTCGAGACGCGCCCTGCGTCCGTTCGGGGCCGAGGACACCAGGCGGTCGTGGAGCAGTTCGTTGATGCAGTACGGAGCGATGACTGGAGCGCGCACACCGGCCAGGAAGGGCTGAACCGGGCGCGCATCGTCGAGGCGTGCTACGCATCGGCACAGAAGGGGCGGGAGGTATCGCTCGCGGCGGAGTGAACCGTGGGCCAGAGCACTCCGGGCTGGACTGATACAATATGGAAGGAGGGCAAATTCGCGGTGAGCAGGGCAACTGACCCTCCGCGCCACCGCCTCGTAGCGGCGTTCAACTGAACGCCCGTGCAACCTCGCCTCCACCCTGTACCTTCAAGTCAGTGCTTACGTCCACCGCTGTACTCATTGCTCATCACTCGTAGCTCATTGCTCGTTTGTGCGTCCTGAGGCTTTCCGGGCGGCCGGTCAGTAGATGCTGGCGATCTCCTCCTCGGGGACGTTCTTGAGCTGGCGACGGGCGACGCCGGTGCGCTGGGCGGCGGCGGCAACGGCGAGCGAGACGTGCTCCACCACGCGGCGGTTGAACACGCTGGGCACGATGTACTCCTCGTTCAGCTCCGTGTCGGCGACCGTCTCCGCAATGGCGCGGGCGGCGGCGAGCTTCATCTCCGAGTTGATGCGCGTGGCCTGGCAATCGAGCGCGCCTCGGAAGATGCCGGGGAACGCGAGCACGTTGTTGATCTGGTTCGGGTAGTCCGACCGTCCAGTCGCGATGACGCGCGCCAGGCCGACGGTCTCCTCCGGCATAATCTCCGGCACGG
>JACDAU010000140.1 GCA_013695265.1 Chloroflexia bacterium | reverse complement strand
GGGCAACCTGATGCTGATCCTGCTCGCGGGCCTTCAGGACGTGCCACAGGATCTGTACGACGCCGCCTTCGTGGACGGCGCGGCGTGGGCACAGCGATTTCGGCATGTGACGCTGCCGTTTCTGAGTCCGCACCTGTTCTTCGCGCTTATTACCGGACTGATAGCTGGATTTCAGTACTTCGCGCAGCCGTATGTGATCAGCAACGGCACGGGTGGTCCCGCGAGATCTACCCTGGTGTACGGTCTGTATCTGTGGCAGAACGCGTTCAAGTTCTTCAAGATGGGGTATGCCAGCGCGATGGCGTGGGTTCTCCTCATCGTCATTGTGATCACGACCCTTGTCACGTTCCGGGCGCTTTCCCGGCGCGTGTACTACGGCGGAGCGTAGCGCAAGATACGGAGCGGTAAGGAGTAACCGATGGCGAATGTGACGCTTGCTCACACCTCCGAGCGTGCGGGTAGTGCGCTCCTCAGCAGGATCATCAGCCGGAGCCTGGCACACGGCACGCTTCTGATCCTGGGCATCCTGTTCTTCATCCCGTTCTTCTGGATGATCACGAGCAGCTTCAAGATCAACAGCCAGCTATCCGCGTTCCCGATCGTGTGGGTGCCGAACCCTGTGACGTTTGAGCACTACACGATGGGGCTGCAACAGGTGCCGTTTGCGCGCTGGATACTGAACACACTCGTGGTCTGCGCGTTCTCCGTGCTCGGGACCGTTATCTCCTGCTCGATGGTGGCGTACGGTCTGTCGCGCATCGACTGGGCGTGGCGCAAGCCCCTGTTCGCGCTCCTGCTCGCGACCACGATGATTCCGGACCAGGTCACGTTCATTCCGCTGTTTATCACCTTCCGCTGGCTCGGGTGGGTGAATACCTACCTGCCGCTGACGGTGCCCTCATTCTTCGCCAACGCGTTCTTTGTGTTTCTCCTGCGGCAGTTCTTCATGACGATTCCCAGGGAGTTGTCGGAGGCGGCGAAGGTGGACGGCGCGAGCGAGATCACGATCTTCACGAGGGTCATCCTGCCACTGGCGCGGCCCGCCCTTGCGACGGTGGGACTCTTCCAGTTCCTTGCCTCCTGGGGCGACTTCTTCGGTCCCCTGATTTACCTGAGCCGGACCGAGCAGTACACAGTCTCGCTTGGACTCACCTTCTTCCAGGGAGAATACACCAGTGAGTTCGGTAGCCTGATGGCGGCGAGCACGGTGATGCTCCTCCCGGTAGTCGTGCTCTTCTTCTTCACGCAGCGCACGTTTATTCAGGGCATTACGCTCACGGGGATCAAGGGGTAAGAGGACGACCGATGCCGGCGAGGCACAACGCGTGCGCGCCGGTGGCCCCCGCCGTGCTATCATGCGCACTATTGATCTAACGGGCGTGCAATCGACCAGTACCGCTCAAAGATCACCCATAAGTTCCAGCATAAGGAGGACAATCATGAGCGTCGCGACCTACGGCACCACTCCCGATACCCTCAGTGAGGACACGATTGAGACGTACCGGCAGCAGGGGTTTGTCCATGTACCCGGTATCATCTCCCCGGAGGAGGTTGCGGAGTTCTGCGCTGCGTCGCTGGCGCTGGCGGAGCGGATGCAGAGCTTCAACGCCAACGGCATTTTCACCCAGCTCGTGAACGCCTGGCACGAGGACGAGACGATGCAGCGGTTGACGATGCACCCGAACATCGCGGGCGTTGCCGAGAAGCTCGCGGGCATCCCGCTGCGGCTCTGGCACGACCAGGTGCTCATCAAGCAGCCGCACAACATGAAGCCCACGGAGTATCACCAGGATCAGCCACTCTGGCCGCACGACAACACGCGGACCTCCATCTCCGCGTGGGTCGCGCTCGTGGATGTGCCGGTGGAGCGCGGGTGTATGACGTTCATCCCAGGCTCGCAGTCGCGCACCGACCTCGCGCCGATGAACCTGGGCCGCGCCGACAGCTTCTTCGAGGACGCGCCAGAGCTGGTCTGGCAGCAGCGCGTGACCGTGCCACTGCGCGCGGGCGACTGCACGTTTCACAATAGCCGGACCCTGCACATGGCGAACGACAACGCCACGGACGAGCCTCGGGTGGCCCATATCATCCTGATGATGGACGCCGAGACCACGTATCGCCCGCAAGGACATCCGGTCACGGACCCGCTGAACCTCAAACAGGGCGACCCGCTGGATGGCGAGATGTTCCCGCGAATGACCAGCTAGCGACCAAACCGAACGCGCCCGCGTCTTTTGCAGGCCGTTGACTGCGATCTGGGATGAACTCCGCGTAGCCAGTGGCCTGCGGAAGGCGGCGCTCCAGCAACAATACTCCAGACGCCAATAGAATCAAGGAGACTCGATCTATGCGACTCGGTTGTAACACGGTGCTGTTCGCGGCCCAGGATCTTTCGGGGGCGCTGGAGCGGGTCGCGTGGTGCGGCTACGCGGAAGTGGAACTCGCGGCCATTCCGGGGATGTGCGAGCATGTGTCGCCGGACGCCGACACTGCGGACGTGCGCTCGCAGGCGGAGGTGGCTGGCCTCCGAATCGTCGCCGTGGAGGCCGCGATGGACCTGACGGACCCGGCGAACCTGGACCGATTCCGTGCCGTACTGCGGATGGCGGCTGGGCTGGGGGCGGAGGTCGTAAATACGGGCGGTGGGGGCAAGAGCGACGACGCGGACTCCGAGCGGGTCGTGCACGACGCGATACGCCAGCTTGCCCCCGAGGCAGAGGCGCTCGGTATCCGGCTCGGGGTGAAGGCGCACGTCAACCAGGCGGTGTATAACACCGAGACCGCATTGCGCGCGCTTGATGCCGTGCCCGAGCCGGGCTGGGGCATCAACTACGACGCCAGCCACCTCTACCGCGTCGGGGATGACGTGGTGCAGGCGGCGAGCCAGCTCGGCCCGCGGCTCGCATCCGTCCACATCCGCGACACCGAGGAGCCAGTGATCCCCATCGGCCCGCCGCCCACGCAGATACCGGGCAGGGGAAACATCGACCTCGTGGGCGTCCTGGCCGCCTTGCACGGGACCGGATATAGCGGCCCCGTGAACCTCGAGGTAATCGGCGGCGCGAAGCTTGAGGATTGGCAGGCCGTTGCCGTGGCGGCGGAGGGGCACGGCTATCTGTCTCTCCTCATCCAGGGGCTTGGCTCGTGACGAGCCAACCAGCACACGCAGATCAGTATCTTCTCAAGGAGACCCCATGCTCAACGTAGCGGTCATCGGCACCGGCAACATCGGCAAGATACACACGAACTGGTACGCCCAGAACCCAAACGCCCGGCTCGTCGCGCTATGCGACATGATCCCCGAGTCCGTGGACCCGGTCGCGCAGCAGTACGGCGTGCCCGCGTACCACGACCTGGAGGAGATGCTCGCCTCGGAGCAGATCGACGCCCTGAGCGTCGCGACTGCTGGGGAGGAGAACGGTGGCCACCACTACGAGCCAGCCATGGCCGCGCTGCGGGCCGGGAAGCACGTGCTCATCGAGAAGCCGATCTCGAACAACATCGAGCATGCGCGGGAGCTGGTCCACACGGCCAAGGAAAACGGCCTCTTGCTCGGCGTGAACTTGAATCACCGGTTCACACCCGCTGCGACGCGTGCAAAGCAGTTGCAGACCGACGGGGAACTCGGCGACGTGCTGTTCGTGAACATGGCGCTCTGGATCAACAACCCGAACGAGAGCTCCCCCTGGTTTCACATGCGTGCACTGCACTCCCATTCGATTGATGTGATGCGTTATTTCGGCGGACCCATCAAACGCGTGCAGGCGTTCATGCATCAGGGGCCGGGTCGCGCGACGTGGTCGAACGCTTCCGTGAACGTGCAGTTCGCCAGTGGCGCGGTTGGACACCTGACGGGCTCCTACGATGCCAGCATGCACCACCCCATCGAACGTTGCGAGGTTGCGGGTGCCAGCGGCCGCTTCGTGATCGAGAACGTATACCAACGGCTGGAGTTCTTCCCTCGCAACTCGCCAGAGAAGCGCGTCGTCGAGAACCCGATTATGGGTGGGATGGGCAATTTCAACGAGACCTTCAAGAACCGCATCGACCGATTCGTTGAGCAGGTGGCCGCAGGCGGTCCGCTGGACGGCTCAGGCGAGGAGGGGCTCGCGGCGCAGGAGGTGATCGAGGGGGCGATCCGCTCCTGGGAGAACGGGACCATCGAGGAGGTCAATGGGTGAATATCGTGCTCATCGCGCTCGACACGCAGCGGGCGGATCACCTCGGCTGCTACGGTTACGGGCGGGATACCAGCCCGTTTATTGACAGCATCGCCGCGCGCGGCGTGCTGTTTGAGCGCTGCGCTGCGCCGAACATCCCGACCCACCCCAGCTTCACGACGATGTTCTCCGGCAAGGAGGCGATCACCCACAACATCCTGAACATCGGCGGCAAGTACCCCGTCACCGAGGGGGTGCGGCTCCTGCCGGAGA
>JACDAU010000456.1 GCA_013695265.1 Chloroflexia bacterium | reverse complement strand
TCTACCAGGCGTAGGCCTCCGGGGCGGGACCGCCGGGTCCGGGGAAGATCTGGTCGAGCTTGCCCAGCGTGTCCTCGTCGAACTGCACGTCCAGCGCGCCCAGCGCGGCGTCGAGTTGCTCCATCGTACGTGGCCCGATGATCGGCGCCGTCACGGCGGGCTGCTGCAGGAGCCATCCCAGTGCGACATCGGCGGGCTCGCGGCCCATCTCCGCGCATAGCCCCTCGTATGCTTCCAGCTTCTCTCGGTTATCCTCGACCTGCCGCTGCATGCCCGGAGCGGAGCGGCGGCCCTCCTGCGCCTTCCGGAGCACACCACCGAGCAGGCCGCCCCCGAGCGGGCTCCAGGGGATAATGCCCAGGCCATACTCCATGCACGCCGGAACGACCTCCATCTCGACCATCCGCGCGTTCAGGTTGTACAGACTTTGTTCCGAGACGAGTCCAAAGAAGTTGCGCCGCTTCGCGATCTCGTTCGCCTGGGTGATATGCCAGCCCCCGAAGTTGCTGCTGCCAACGTAGAGCACCTTGCCCTGCTGGACCAGCGTTTCCATGGCCTGCCATATCTCCTCCCAGCGCGTGTCCCGCTTGATGTGGTGCATCTGGTAAAGGTCGATGTGGTCGGTCTGGAGGCGGCGCAGGCTGTCCTCGCACGCCTGCCGGATGTGCAGGGCGGAGAGGCCCGACTGGTTGGGCCATGGTCCCATATCACCGTAAACCTTTGTCGCGAGAACGACCTTCTCGCGCCGTCCGCCACCCTGGGCGAACCAGTTGCCGAGGATCTCCTCGGTGCGCCCCGTGCCGCCTTCGCCACCGTAAACGTTTGCGCTGTCAAAGAAGTTGATGCCGTGCTCCAGTGCCTGATCCATGATCTGAAACGCATCTGGTTCCTGCGTTTGTTCGCCGAAGTTCATTGTGCCGAGGCAAAGTCGGCTCACTTGCACTCCCGTGCGCCCGAGATTGGTGTAATCCAACGCCTGTTCCTCCCATTGGTGCTTGCTTGCACGCCAACGTCGGCATGCACTGGTGGACGCACGGTGCACGAACGGTGCCGCACGTGGCCGGACAGCATGTGCAGTATACTTGGAGGTAAGCAATTCAACCCTGTGAGGGTGCCGCAATGCCAGAGTTCGAGATAGTCTCAGATCTACGCCCCGTGGGCGATCAGCCCGCCGCGATCGAACAACTCGTCGACGGAATCGCTAGTGGATGTCGCCACCAGACGCTACTTGGGGCGACAGGTACCGGCAAAACATTCACGGCCGCGAACGTGATCCAGCAGTTGCAGCGGCCGACGCTCGTGCTCGCGCACAACAAGACGCTCGCCGCCCAGCTTTACCAGGAGTTCAAAGACTTCTTCCCGAATAACGCAGTCGAATACTTCGTCTCCTACTACAACTACTATCAGCCGGAGGCGTACATCCCGCGCACGGACACCTATATCGAGAAGGACTCTGATATCAACGAGGAGATCGACAAGCTGCGCCACGCGGCGACGATGTCGCTGTTCGAGCGGCGCGATGTGGTGATTGTGGCAAGTGTGTCGGCGATCTACGGCCTCGGCTCGCCGGAGGACTATGGCAAGGTAATCGTCTCCTTGCAGCGAGGGGAGTCTGCCAACTTCAGCAAAGTGATCCGCCACCTGGTCGAGATCCAGTACACGCGCAACGATCAAAGTCTGAGTCGCGGCTCATTCCGGGTGCGCGGCGATACGCTGGAGATCCAGCCAGCGTACGAGGAGATCGCGCTGCGCGTGGAGTTCTTCGGCGATGACGTGGAGCGCATCACGGAGGTGGATCCGCTCACCGGGGAGGTGCTCGCGGAACGTCCACGCGTGGACATTTACCCCGCGAAGCACTTCGTGACAAGTCAGGAGAAGTTGCAGTTCGCGATGAAGGACATCCGCGACGAGCTGGATCAGCGCTACGCGCAGCTTCAGGATCAGGGCAGAGTGGTGGAGGCGGCCCGGCTCCGCCAGCGCACCCTGTACGACCTGGAGATGCTTCAGGAGGCTGGGTACTGTTCCGGAGTGGAGAACTACTCCCGCCATCTCACCCGCCGCCAGGAAGGCGAGCAACCGTGGACGTTGATGGATTACTTCCCGGACGACTTCCTGCTCATCGTGGATGAGTCGCACATCTCACTGCCGCAAGTTCGGGGCATGTACGCGGGAGACCGGTCGCGCAAGGAGGTGCTGGTGGAGCACGGTTTCCGACTTCCCTCCGCATTCGACAACCGGCCGCTGACCTTCAATGAGTTCCAGGACCACATCACAAACGCCGTGTACTGCTCTGCCACCCCCGGACCGTGGGAGGAGGAACACTCCGAGCGCGTGGTGCATCAGATCATCCGTCCGACCGGGCTGATCGATCCGACGATAAGCGTGCGCCCCACGGACGGTCAGGTGGACGACCTGCTCGAAGAGGTTGGTCGCCGCACGAAGAACGGACAGCGGGTGCTGATCACTACCCTGACAAAGCGTATGGCGGAGGAGCTGACTGATTACCTCAAGGAGATGGGGGTTCGCACGCAGTACCTCCACAGCGACATCGAGACGCTGGAGCGGGTCGAGATACTGCGGGACTTGCGGCTGGGTGTGTACGACGTAGTGGTCGGGATCAACCTGCTGCGCGAGGGACTCGACTTGCCGGAGGTGTCGTTGGTGGCGATCCTTGACGCGGACAAGGAGGGTTTCCTCCGGTCCGACCGCTCGCTGATCCAGATGATCGGTCGCGCGGCTCGGCATCTCGACGGCGCGGTGATCATGTACGCGGACACCGTGACCCGCTCGATGCAGAACGCGATCGACGAGACGTACCGGCGCCGCAAAATCCAGATGGAGTACAACACACAGCACGGGATTGAGCCCGCATCGATCGTCAAGCAGGTGCGCGACCTCACGGAGCGGGTGCGAGCCGTGGCCGAGGCCAAGCCGGCGTATACGCCGGGCGCCGCACCTACCCTCACAAAGGAAGACGTGTTCCGCCTCATCAAAGACCTGGAGTCGCAGATGAAGCAGGCGGCGAAGTCGATGGAGTTCGAGAAGGCGGCCCTGCTGCGCGACCAGATCGGGGAGCTGCGCAAAACAACCGTATAGGAGGTCAGCATGGATCCGGGAACGCTTATCGTGTACGGCATTCTGGGCTTTTTGGTCCTGATCGTGGTACGCTCGACCATCCGCATTACTCAGGAGTACGAGCGCGGCGTGGTGTTTCGGCTCGGCCGCTTCGTCGGCGTGCGCGGGCCCGGACCGATAATCCTGGTGCCGTTCCTGGAACGTCTAGTACGGATCGACTTGCGAACCGTGACGATGGACGTACCCGCGCAGGAGGTGATCACGAAGGACAATGTCTCGGTCCGCGTGAACGCAGTGGTGTACTTCCAGGTGGCGAACCCGGAAAAGGCGGTAGTCAACGTGGCGGACTACGTACGCGCCACGTTCCAGATCGCGCAGACGACGCTCCGGAGTGTGCTGGGGCAATCGGAGATGGATGAACTGCTCTCGCAGCGGGAGAAGATCAACCTTACCTTGCAGAAGATCATCGACGAGCAGACGGAGCCGTGGGGCATCCAGGTGAGCATCGTCGAAGTCAAGGACGCGGAGCTACCGCAGGGAATGCAGCGAGCGATGGCTCGGCAGGCCGAGGCGGAGCGCGAGAAGCGGGCGAAGATCATTCACGCGGAGGGCGAGTACGAGGCTTCGGTGCGACTGCGCGATGCGGCCGCGATCATGGCCGAGCAGCCAACGAGCCTGCAGCTCCGCTACTTGCAGACCCTGACAGAGATTGCAACGGACAACAACTCCACGACGATCTTTCCCATCCCAATTGATCTAATTAATCTCTTCGTCCGGGAGCGCTAGGAGGGCAGGTTGCCCCGGCAGGGCTGACCTCATCCGGTCCCGACATCACTCCGCAAGCATCGTAGCCCTGGGTTTCCACGACTCGGGATTGCGCCAGTAGTTCCACTGGCTGATCAGGCCGATCGCCAGGATGCACGCGCCCATCAGACCAATGGTCTCCAGAATGCCCAAGCGGTCCGCCGCGCTGCCGGCAATGATGACGGGGAAGAACGACGCTCCGTTTGAGACCATGAAGTACGTCGCCAGCACCCGGCCTCGGACCGCATCGGTCGAATTTTCCTGCAACACCGTCTGCCCAGGGATGGCAATGAACGCCGCAGAGAACCCGAATGTCATGCTGAGCACGACCGCGAGCGCGGTCAGGACGGTGAGCGAGACCGTGATCCCGAGCACATCGCCGAACGCCAAGACGGCTGGCTGGAGCAGTGAAAGCCCCAGGATCGCAACGCCGACCCCGACGACGCCCGCGTGAATCATGGGATGCCGATTGTCGAGGTGGGCGAAGCGCTGCACCGCGACCGCGCCGAGGAGCGCGCAGACCCCAGCTGGCGCGAGCAGGACGCCCAGGTCCTCCGCCCGAATCTTTATGATCTGTGAGACGAACGCCGGGCCAATCGTGCCGATCATCATGAACACAGCGTTGGCGATTGCGAGGTGGAAGATCGTGATGAGCATCTGCCGACGCGCGGCGATATAGCCCCAACCTTCCAGCAGCTCCGACCACATCCGCTCGAACGTATTGCCCTCGTCGGGCACTGCTTTCATCGGTGGGATGGGTATCAGCCGGAGCACCCCAGTGGCGGCAATGTTGAGCACGAACACGATCAGGAAGACATCGCGCAGGCCGAAGGTGCGCACCATGACCCAACCGACGACGGTGAATCCGAGGAACTGGGCCGCCATATTTGTCATGTTGTACAGCGAGTTCGCCGCGATGAGCTGTGACTGACCAATGAGCTTCGGAATTACCGCCCCTTGCGCCGGGGCAAACACCTGCGCTGATGTCGCATACAGAAAGCTGGCGGCGTATACCCACACCATCTCGGAAGGCTCGTCCACGAAGACATACGTGATCACCGCCGCCCCTCGGATCGCGTTGCTCCACACCATGACCTGACGCTTGTCCCAGCGATCGACAAGCACCCCGGACAACGTGCCGAACAGGACCGCGGGCAGACTAAACGAGAGAACGATGAACGCGACGGCCGCGCTGCTGCCTGTAACCTGTTGGGCGAGGACAAGCAGGGCGAAGCTGATGACGTTCTGGGCGGTCTGCGTGACTGTCTGTACCCCCCACAAGGCGAGGAAGGCGCCGTTCGTCAGGGGATGTGACGGTCGGGCGGTTTTCGGACGCCCTGGCGCGACCGTGCTCACGATGCCTCGCCGTCTGGCTGCGCTGGCTCCCGGCTCCTGATCCTGCGTTCCAGTTCGCTGCGCGCGATGAGCACACGCCTGCCACATCCCTGGCACACGATGCCGATGTCGGCGCCGAGCCGGACCACCGTCCACACCAGGCTGCCGCATGGGTGGGCCTTGCGGAGCCGCAGCACATCCCCAAGGGCAAACTGAACCACTGCCTTCTCCTGCCTCTATTCGCGCGCGATTGTACCAGAGGCGCAAGCCGGACGATTCACGACGCTCGGTGCCCGTCCGCTGCTGCGTGCGGAAGCCGCCGGTACACATTCAGTTCGTCGCGCGCTCTGAGGGCGCGTTCCCTGACCGTGGCATCGGGGCCGTACAGGATTGACCGGGAACTGTTGATCACCACCGGGCCAGTCTCGGCGGCCTCAACGGCGGTGCGGGCCTCGCCCCCCTGCGTTCCCAGCCCTGGTATTAGCAGGGGCAGCGCCGGAGCGATTGTGCGCATCCGGGCAAGCTCTGCCGGCGATGTCGCGCCGACAACTATGCCTACATCGGCCCGTGCGGGAAGGTCGAGGAGCATGCGGAGGATCCGCTCGTACAGAGGTTCGACTGCTCCCGTGCCCACGGGGAGGTCCTGCACCGCACCAGCGCCCGCATTCGAGGTTCGGCACAGCACCCATACACCCTTGTCTTCCCATTCCAGGAACGGCGCAAGCGAATCCGGCCCCATGTATGGGTTAACGGTGACAGAATCGAACCCGAAGGCGCCGAACATGGCGCGGGCGTATGCCCGTGCGGTGTTTGGCACGTCGCCCCGCTTCGCATCGCCGATCGTGGGAATGTGCCCTGGTATCAATGCCAGCGTGCGCTCGAGCGCCCGGAGGCCCGCGCTGCCCATCGCTTCGTAGAAGGCGAGGTTCGGTTTGTACGCGCACACGAGATCGCTGGTCGCCTCAATCACCGACTGGTTGAACGCAACGACACCCGAGGCGTCGCGGGCGTAGTCCCCTGGAAGGAGGTCAAAGTCGGGGTCCAGTCCGATGCAGAGGAGGCTATCGTTTGCCTGTGCGCACGCCGCAAGCTTTCGCAGAAACGCCCCCACTTCGTGCCTCCTCTCGTTCTCGATGCCCGCCGACGCCTCTGATAGAATGCTAGCACAGTGCGCCCCTGAACGATCACCCGGAGCCTTTCTATTGTCTTTGCAGCAAGGCTCGCACGCAAGCGAGCCGCAGCCAATAACGAAGCAGGTGGTGGCCACCCTTCGCCTGCCGTGGACTAGCCTGCTCTCCCGCGAGGACCTGAGCCTGCATGTGGGCCGCTACCCCCGCATGAGCTGGCATGTCCCCAGCACCCAGAGCTACCTGGTGGCCGGGCCGTGGCGGAACCGCAGTGATGTCGTAGAAGTGCTCGAGACGCGGGGCGAGCGGCACCGGTCTGGCCTTTGGCACCGCTTGCTTGCTGATCGCGCCGAGGCGTACGGGGCGGTGCTCGTAGATCCGGCGGAGTACCGATCGGCCACCGGGTTCTACCGGGACGCGGGCGTCGGGATGCTGGAGGAGGTGCTGGTACTGCGCACCAGCACGCTGTCGGGCTTTACTGTCGAGCAGACCATTGAGGTACAGCCCATGCGCAACCGTGGGATCGACGAGCTGATGCGAATTGACCGCGACGCGTTCCCGTGGCTGTGGTGGAACTGCCGCGAGGAGTTCGAGGAGTATCTGGACACGCCGGGAGTGACAATGTGGGTGGCGCTGCGAAACGATGAGGTGCTCGGGTACGTCGGCATTACGCAGTTGCGGGAGTGGGGGCACATAGACCGGCTGGCGGTGCGGCCACGGTTTCAGGGCAATGGCTACGGAACGCAACTGCTGGCGTGGGCGCTGCAACGACTACATGACGCAGGTGCCCAGTACGCGCAACTCAGCACCCAGGAGTCAAATGAGCGGTCACAAAGACTCTACCAGCGTTTTGGCTTCCGGCAGACGCGCGGCTCGTACAAGCTGTTTGGACTCGTCCTGAAAAAACCTGTTAGCGGCGGCGGAACCAGCGTCTGATGCTGTAGGTCGAGTCTGCCATTCGGGCCTTGATATCGTCCCACGACTCGCGCTCTGGCTCGACCGAGCGACCGCGCCAGGTCTTCTCCTCATAAAGGGAACGCCGTCCCCGGCCGCCTCCGAGCAGGCCAACGAGGATCGCGCCCAGAAACAGGATGACGCCGAGGATCTTCACCCACCCGTCGATGACGCCGGGCAAAGGCAGCAGCCACGCGAGCACCACGAGTCCGAAACCTGCGGCCATGAGTTGACCGGAGTTCGGCGTGTATCGGCTGAGGGCGTTACCAAGGGCGGAGAGGACGGGTGTGCGCCGGCGGCGCGGAAGTTGGGGCGGTCGGTCGCGCCGCAACGGACGGGGCGGGGCGTTCCCCTCTTCCGTCTCCAACCTTTCCAGCAGCTCTTCTATCTCGCGTTCATACTTTTGCATGTCTCTCTCCGACGAATCCGTGGAGCGCAACAAGGCGCGAGGGACGGGTGCCGCGTGAGGCGAGCCTGGCGCTTCCGCCTATGTATGTGAGTTATAGAACAGCCCACTGGTTAAGTCAAGCGTCTGAGAACATGCACACGGACGAGGCCCGCCGGCACTCTCCGTGCGTGCGTTCGCGGCGTCGGAGGCGGTCTAGCCGGCACGCAAACAATGCGCCCGTGCACACTGCGAACCCTGCCTCTGTGTCGATCTGAACGGCACGCGCAGGATTCCCGCCCGCGCTCGCTCGCTACGCGCTCTTGCTGATCCCAATCCGCGTGCTTACGTCGCCAACTTCGACTGTTTGGGCGTACGCGCTGGCAGCGGGATCGCTGGCCTCCAGGCGATCCGCGAGGGTTTCGGAGCGGGTGTACTCATCAAAGGTGGTCAGTGCGGTATGAAGATCCTCGCTGCCCTCATAGACGACCACGATCCGGTCGTCTATGTTCAGGCCCGCCTGCTTGCGCAGGTTCTGCACCTGCCGCACGAAGTCGCGAACGAGGCCCTCATAGTAAAGCTCGGGCGTCACTTCCGTGTCGAGCGCGACGACATATCCTGCCTCGCTCGTGCTCGCAAGCCCCGGCCGCTCGCGCTCTTCGATGAGGATCTCCTCCGGCGCAAGCGAGAGCATGTTCCCGTCCACCTCGAGATTCACGGATTGGCCAGAGAGGGCCTGCCTGGCGACCTGCCTCGCGTCCACGTTCAGCAGGGCCGCGCGGATCCGTGGCAGTTGCTTCCCGTACTTCGGACCGAGCACCGGCAGCTTCGGGAGCACCGAGTACTCCACCAGGTCACCCGCACTGGAGACGACCTCCAGTTCCTTGACGTTCAGCTCGTCAAGTACCTGCGCCCGAAGCTCGCGTACCGCGTCGCCCAGTTCCGGCGTCGGGGTCTTTACGAGCACGCGCGCGAGCGGCTGACGCACCTTGAGATTTGCGGCGTTGCGCGCCGCCCGTCCGAGTTCTACCGTGCGGATCACCGCGTCCATCGCGGCCTCCAGCGGCGCGTCAATAAGCGTGGGGTCGCTCTCTGGGTACGTTGAGAGATGTACGCTAGTCGGGGCGGTCTCGTCCTGCGAGCGGACGAGGTTGCCGTACATCTCGTCCGTGACGAACGGCATGACCGGCGCAGTCAACTTCGCGAGGGTGACGAGGCACGCGTAGAGCGTGTCATACGCCGCGCGCTTGTCCGCGTCGGACACGCTCTTCCAGAACCGCCTGCGGTTTCGTCGGATGTACCAGTTCGACAGTTCGTCTACGACGAAGCGCTCGATTTGCCGGGCAGCGCCGAGCATGTCGTACCGGTCGAGCGCCGCGCGCACCGCTTCGACAAGAGTGTTGAGCCGCGACAGCACCCACCGGTCGAGGAGTGTCCGGTTCGCGGGGTCCGGCTCTGTAGAGGGCGTATAATGGTCCAGGTTCGCGTACGTCACAAAGAAGCTGTACGAGTTCCACAGAGGCAGCAGGAAACGGCGGCGCACATCATCTCCCGCGCTGTACCCAAAGTTGAGGTTCGCGGTGGGGTTGTGGGTGCAGAAGAGCCAGCGCATGACATCCACGCCCATTTTGTCGGCTGCCTCCTCGAACCAGATCGCGTTGCCCTTGCTCTTGTGCATCTCCTCGCCGTGCTCGTCGCGCATCAGGGCAAAGCCGAGGATCGTCCGGGTCGGCGGTGTGTCTTCGAGCGCGGTGCTCATCGTGAGCAGCGAGTAGAACCAGTTGCGGAACTGTCCGGGGAAGCTCTCTGTGATAAAGTCGGCGGGAAACCACTTCTGCCAGTAATCACGGTCGTGGCGATAGTCCAGCGTCGAGTACGCGACGATGCCCGCGTCGAGCCAGGGGTTGCCCACGTCCGGAATACGCGACACCGTCTCGCCGCACTCAGAGCAAGCGATCTTCACCGCGTCTATCCACGGGCGGTGGGGAGTGTGACCAGTAAACTCCTCCCAGCCCTCGACGGCCCGCTCGCGGAGCTCATCCTCGGACCCGAGCAACTCGAACTTGCCACAGCTCTGGCATTCGTAGATCGGGAGCGCGAGGCCCCAGTATCGCTTCTTGGAGATCATCCAGTCGTGCATGTTGCGCAGCCAGTCAAGCTCGCGCTCCTTGCCGAACGGGGGCAGCCACGCCATCTCCTCCGTGACGCGCATCAGCCTCGGCCGCAGCTCGTCCATCGAGATGAACCACTCATCCACGAGCCGGAACACCAGGTCCGTGCCGCAGCGCCAGCACACCGGGTAACGGTGTCGGTACACCTGCGCGCGGTAGAGTCGGGCTTTCTCTTTGAGATCCTCCCGGATCGGCTCGGCCACCTCGCCTACGTAGCGTCCGCTGAGAAATCCGAACCCCTCCGTAAAGACGCCGAACTCGTCGATGGGTGCGACCACGGCGAGGTCGTGTTCCTTGGAGAGTGCAAAGTCCTCCTGACCGCAGCCGGGCGCAATGTGGACGATGCCGGTGCCCTCGTCCGCGCTGACGTCTCGCCACGGGATCACCACGTGGCGCACTTCGGCCTCGGCGGATAGCTCGTCGTATGGCCCTTCGTACTCCCAGCCGACAAGCTCAGTTCCGGGCAGGCGGCCCAACTCCTCATACTCGCCTCGAAGCGCGGACTTCAGCGCTCCGGCTGCGAGGTAGTAGGTCTCGCCATTCTGCCGGACGCGGGCGTACTCCATCGCCGGGTTGACGGCTGCGGCGACGTTCGAGGAGAGCGTCCACGGTGTCGTCGTCCATACGAGCAGCGACTCGGTTGGGCGGCCTTTGAGGGGAAGCTTCACGTACAGGCTCATGTGCGAGATGTCGCGGTAGCCTTCCGTGACGATCTCGTGCTGCGAAATGCCGGTACCGCAGCGCGGACACCAGGGCATCACGTCGTGTCCCTTGTACACCCAGCCGCTCTCGTAGCACTTCTTGAGGAAAGTCCAGATAGTGTAGTTATTCTCGTCCGACATCGTGTAGTACGAGTTATCCCAGTCCATCCAGTACCCGAGTCGGATGGACTGCTGAGTCTGGATGCCGGCGTACTTCCAGACGCGCTCCTTGCAGCGGTTGACGAACTCCGCCATCCCGTAGCCCTCGATGTCGCGCTTGCTCTTGAGTCCGAGCTCCTTCTCGACCTCGACCTCCACCCAGAGGCCCTGACAATCGAAGCCGTTCTGGTAGCGCTGCTCGTCGCCGAGCATGGTGTGGTACCGCTGGATGACATCCTTATAGGTGCGCCCCCACGCGTGATGGACGCCCATGGGGTTGTTCGCGGTAATCGGGCCGTCGAGGAAGGAGAAGCGGGTCTGAGAACCGTCGTTCTTCTTGAGGTACGACCGCAGCGTGTTCTCGCGGTCCCACCGCTCCTGTACCGCCTGCTCGAGCGCGACAAAATCCGTGCGCGCCGACACTTCGCTGAACATGGCTAGCCCCCTAAAACACAAAACGCCCGCCCTCTCTAGAAAGAGGACGAGCACAATGCCCGCGGTACCACCCCTGTTAGCGACGTTGCCCGGTGTTCGGGCGTACCCGCTCTCTCAGCGGGGCGCGTCCAAACGCCCCTGCCGTGCTGTAACGGGTGGCGACCCCGGCCGCGTCTACTGCGCACCTGGTGCGGTTCGGGCGGCGGCTCCGGAATGATCTTCAACGTCGGCGGTACCGTGCCCGGCTCCCACCTGCCCCGGACTCTCTGTATCGACCTGCCCGACGCCTACTGCGTTTCCCTCACAGCCTGTGCGCATCAGGATAGCACGGCGAGGCAGGTGCAGGCAATGTGTGTTGTTTCCCTTTCCGGCAAACTGCTATTATGAAATGCAGCCCGTCCCAGTGGTAAGGTGAGAGAGCGCGTGGAATTCTTTGTCTTA
>JACDAU010000116.1 GCA_013695265.1 Chloroflexia bacterium | reverse complement strand
CGACGGATTGTTGCTCCTGCAACTCGCGGACGATGGGCCGACCGTCCATGGTTCCTTGCTGCGATTCCTGCCGGGCCAGGCTCAGCGCGCGTATGACGCCATAGCTGATCTTGAGCCTGCGAAGATGTATAAGTGGACGGTTGCTGAGGTCACAGTTGAGGGCAGCCGGGAAAGCGCGAACGTCCTTGAAGGCGCTAAGGTACATCGCGGTGGAGGCCGGGAGATGGAGCCTCGGGAGGAATGGAGTAGTGCTACAGATCCAATGTTTAGCGCGGCTCTTACCGAAATCGAGCGCGTCATCAAAGAAATCGATGAGCGTGAACTGAGCGGACCGCGAAATCCAGAGGATCTAGGGCCATTCTTCCGCGAACAGATGGCATATCTCCTACTGTGGAGTTCTATCGAGAGATACGCCAGCCTGCGCTACAGGTTGAGTCCCGACCGAGTGACTGATAAAGTCCTGCAACTCGCCGCGGAGCGGGCCTTTCAGGATGCCCTGGCCGCGGTTGTAACACGCGAAGATCGAATCTGGCCGGCGCACAATCCTTCCGGGGATGCTGTGACTTTGAATGCCTCTAATGCGCGCGGCTCGCTCAAGTATTACTATCAGGTCAGGTCGAATGTCGTTCACCGCGGCAAAGCTGCTATCCGCGACAAAGAGATCATAGGCAAGTCACTTCGAGAACTGCTTGATATCCACAAGCGGGTACTCGAAAATACCTTGCCGCGGCCCGGCTAGCCGACAACCAACAATCCCCGTGGACGTCGCAACGACGGCTACTCATCCTATCACCATGCGGCAAGTGCTTCAGTGACCGTACGCACAGGAGAGGACCCGTTGGTCATCACCCTTACCGATCGCGGACCACCCCGCCCGCCCGCACGCCCGCGCTCTCGGTGATCCTGCCGGAAAAGAGGAACGCCGCCTGGCGCAGGCTGCTCTCCATGTCCAACGGGTCGAGCGCTGAGGTCGCGTCGCGCGGGATCACGATATCGTACCAGCGGAGCGCGGCGCTCGCCGCCGTGTAGTGCACGCAGATGTTCGCCACCGTGCCGCAGATGATGAGTGTCTCCGTCCCCCACAGGCGCAGGAAGTGGTCGAGGTGCGTGCCGTAGAACGCGTCGTAGCGCACCTTGCGGAGCACGACGTCTCCCTCCAGAGGCGCAAGCTCATCCACGATCTGCCAGCCCCAGGAGTTCTCCCGCGTGTGCTCAGGCCATATCTCCCATTCCGGGTCGCCGTCGTTGTGGGTGTCCTGGGAGTACACCACCTCCATGCCCGTGTTGTGGGCCAGGTCCAGCAACGCTCGTATCTGCGGGATCGTCCCCTCCGCATCGGGCACGCGCAGCATGCCGCCCTCCTTGACGAAGTCGTTTTGCATGTCCACGACAATGAGCGCCGTCTTCTCCGGGTCTACCAGCACTTCCGGGTGGATATCGTAGGGGGGAACCTCGACCGTCGTTGTCATCATGGCGCTCCTTTTGTGTTGCTCACCGCAAGTTTAGCACGGAGTCGCGCCGTCGGGCGGTGTATACTTGGTGCCGCAACGCGATATGGCTGGGCAGGCAGGGAGTGGGTGGATGGAGAGCGATCTAAACGGAAAGGTGGCCGTTGTCACCGGCGCGAGTCGCGGGCTGGGCCGCAATGTCGCCGTCGCACTGGCGTTTCACGGGGCCGCCGTCGCCCTCGTCGCCCGTGGCGAAACCGAGCTGCGGGAAACCAATCGCATCATCACAGCGGCTGGCGGCCAGGCGTCCTGTTACCCCATCGACGTGCAGGTGCCCGCGCACGTCGATCGGCTGAAGGCCGAGGTAGAGGGCGCCTTCGGGACACCGTCTATCCTCGTGAACGCCTCCGGGGTGTTCGGGCCGATGCAGGCCATCCGCGACAGCGCACCCGAGCGGTGGATCGAGACGCTGCTCATCAACACCGCCGGACCGTACCTGCTGAGCCGCGCCTTTGTGGGCGGGATGATCGACGCCGGCTGGGGGAGGATCGTGAACGTCAGCTCCGCCGCCTCGCTCGGGTCGCCCGGCCCGCTCAACAGCGCGTACGGCACGA
>JACDAU010000103.1 GCA_013695265.1 Chloroflexia bacterium | reverse complement strand
AGCTCATCTGGTGTGGGAGGCCCCATCTCCATCCCCTTGACGTACTCACGCAGCGTGGCGCGCATCTTGGGATCCCGCACGTTCTCGTACAGCTTCCCGTCGGCAGACGCCCACGGCGGCAGGACGGCGGATAGCCCGGTGCCGCTTGCAACGTACGGGTACATATCGGCGGTCACATCCAGGCCGTCAGCCCGCACTCGATCAATCATCTCGATGACGCGGGGTATCTTCTCCCAGTTGCTTCGCCCGGACGCCTTCAGGTGGTAGATCTCCACCGGCACGTCGGCGCGGCGACCGATCTCGAACGCCTCCTCGACCGCCTCGATGAGGGCCGCGTCCTCGGAGCGCAGGTGGGTGATGTACACGCCGTTATGGCGGGCAACCACCTTGCAGACCTCGACAATCTCGTCCGTGTTGGCGTACGCGTCCGGGGGATAGATCAGCGCGTACGACACGCCGAACGCACCATCAAGCATCGCCTCTTCGGTGACGCGGCGCAGGGCGTCCAGCTCATCTGGTGTGGGAGGCCCCATCTCCATCCCCTTGACGTACTCACGCAGCGTGCCCGCGCCGAGGAAGGAGCCGATGTTCGGCGAGATTCCACGCTCCGTCATAGCCTCCAGCCAGTCGCGGAAGCGAGTCCAGCCGCGGGCGCGCTCGTTCCACTCCGGCGCGCGGTTCCCGAAGAAGTCGGGAGGGAGCGGCTGCTCTATCTTGCCGCCAAAGGGTGCGGGAGTCCACGCCTCACCCATGATCTCCGTCGTGACACCTTGTGCGATCTTGGAGAGACAGCGGGCGTCCGTCATCAGCGGGATGATTGAATGGCTCTGGATGTCGATGAAGCCAGGGCAGACCACCATCCCGGACGCGTCCACCACCTCGCGGACGTTCGCGGCGTCCACGCTGCCCGGCGGGAGCACACCCGCGACGCGGTCGCCGGAGAGCGCGACGTCGGCGTACTGCCACGGGTTGCCGGTACCGTCCACTACCCTCCCGCCGCAGATGAGGGTGTGTATCTCGGGGGTTCTCATCGGCTCATCTCCTTGTCATCTCGTTGACACCGCTCGGGCTGGGTCCGACAGTGTGGAGCCGGGCACGTACGGAGACCTGCCTGGCAACGCACCGTGAGCATGCAGCGTAGTGGCGGACGTACGTGTCCGGACCGCGCGCATTATCGCAGGTGCGATGGGTTTATGGACAGAGGCGGGTGTTATAATCGTGGGCTGAGGAGGGCGGGGCACCGCACCATCACATCGCACACTGCAGGAATCACGGGAGGTCGCACGGTGGAAGAGCTCAACGACAGGATAGTCAGCCTCAAGGCTCGGGTACACGAGCTTCAGGAGCATCTTTGACCTTCCCGCAAAACAGGCCGAGATAGGGCAGCTCGAAGCCACAAGCGTCGATCCGGACTTCTGGGCCGATTCAAACCGTGCTCAGCGCACGATGCGCCGGCTGACCTCCCTGCGCGCGCAGACCGGTGTGTGGACGGAACTGCAAGGGCAGCTCGACGACCTCTCGGGATTGCTGGAGATGGCCCGCGAGGAGGATGATGAGACGATCGCGGCGGAGATAGACTCGGAAACGCGAGGTGTCGAGCAGAAGGTGGAGAAGCTGGAGTTCAACCTGATGCTCTCCGGCCCGTACGACGCCCACGACGCTATCCTCGACATCCATGCGCGTGAAGGAGGCACGGACTCACAGGACTGGGTGCAGATGCTTGTGCGTATGTATCTGCGGTGGGCCCAGCGCAGCGGGTGGGATGCCGAAGTCGTCGACTCCCTGGAGGGGGAGGAGGCGGGCCTCAAGTCAGCGACAATCGAGCTGCGCGGGGAGAACGCGTTCGGCTACGCCAGAGCGGAAGCCGGGCAACACCGGCTCGTGCGCCTCTCCCCATTTGACCAGGCGCACCGGCGGCACACCAGCTTTGCGCTTGTCGAGGTGCTGCCGCAAGCGCAGGACGCCACGGAGGTCGAGCTCAATGACGACGACATCAGAATGGACACGTATCGTTCGTCGTCGGCCGGCGGACAACACGTGAACAAGACCTCCTCCGCCGTGCGCCTGACGCACATCCCGACCGGGATCGTGGTGACGTGCCAGAATGAGCGGTCTCAGTTGCAGAACCGCGAGACCGCGATGAAGGTGCTTCGCGCGCGGCTGCTGGAGCGGGAGTTGCAGCGGCAGGCAGAGGAACAGGCGAAGCTTCGCGGGGAGCACGTGAGCACGGGTTGGGGCGCCCAAATCCGCTCGTACGTGTTGCACCCCTACACGCTTGTGAAGGACCATCGGACCGGCTGCGAGACCGGCAACACGACGGGCGTGCTCGACGGCGACCTGGACCCGTTCGTGCAGGCGTATCTACGGAGCACGATTGCGGAAGGGGCGACCGCCGGTGGTTAGGGCCGTCCCGGTGCTGCGAGTGTGGGCGGAGTACACCTGACCGTGGGCGTACCTCGCGGCCGTGCGCCTGCGAGTTGTGTTGCCGGAGTTCGCCGGACGGACCATGCTAGCATGGAAGGCACTGCCGCTGGAGTGGGTGAACCACCGTCCGACTCCCCGGCCGGTGCTGGAAGCGGAGTGGTGGCCCGCGGCGCTACATGACGCACGAGCACTCTTCAAGCCATACAGCGCCGATACATACCCCGACAGCACGCTCCCCGCCTTTGAGGCCGCAGTGTGTGCCTCGGCTCAGGGATACGAGCAGGGGCTACGCTACGACCTGGCCCTGCGCGAGGCGTACTTCGGGCGCAGCCTCGACATCTCCCGTCAGGATGTGCTCGTGCGGCTCGCAGGGGAGACAGGGCTGAATCTGATTCGGTTCGAGCGTGACCTGAATGCCAGCGGCGTAGCGGAGCGGGTCCGTGCGGAGTACGAGGAGGGCGCGGCGTTCCTCGCCCCCCAGGGCAGCCCGTCGTTCGTGTTGCCGAACGGCAAGCAGGTCTTTAACCCGGCAACGGCGGATCTGACGTTCGAGGATGACCGCATCGTTGCAGTGGGCGCAATGCCCTGTGTGGGCGCAGGCTGCGACGGCGAGTATCGCCACTTACTCGATAATGCATTGCACGCACGGGTGTAGGACGATGTTTCATCAGCCGGGCGGTGTCAGGCCACGCTTCCGTATGTGTCGTCACGTGAGCCGCCGGGTTCAACGAGTCTGCTATTGACGCCTGGAACGGAGATGTGAGGTCCAATGCTTGACATGACCGCCCTCTCGGGGCTGATACAAGTGGGGATGCAGAACCCTCGGGTTAAGCAGTACCTCTCCATCAAGAAGAACACGCGGTCGAACCCGGAGAACCTGGTCTGCCTCGAAGGGCTGTGGGAAATCACCACCGCGCTCGACGCGGGACTGGAACTGCGAGCCTTCTTTGTATGCCCCGATCTGCTGCGCGGCGACGCGGGCAGGGCGATGGCGCGGCGCATAGTGGGAAGCGGCGTCCACTCGAACGCGGCGAGCCCCGCCGTCATGCAGCGTCTCGTCGACCGCGAGGGGACGGACGGCCTGGCGGCAATGGCGCAACTTCGTCGCTGGAACTGGGGCGACATACCGCTCGCCGAGCAGAACCGGATCGTCGTGCTCGACGGACTGGAGATCACGGGGAACGTTGGCACGATCATTCGCTGCGCGGACGGCACCGGGGCGGACGCGGTGGTAATCACGAATCGCAGGACCCGCCTCGCACATCCAAAGGTGATTCATTCCAGCATGGGTTCACTGTTCACAATGCCGGTTATCGAGACGGAGGTGGCGGAGGCTGCCGACTGGCTGCGACGTCATGGGTTTCACATTGTCACTACGGACACGGACGCCCCCGTGAGCTACCGGGAGGTGGACTACCGGGGAAGGGTGGCGCTCGTGATGGGCAGCGAGAAGTACGGCATCGTGCGCGCGTGGCACGACGCGCAGGACGTGAGCGTCGCGATCCCGATGGGCGGCCGGATGGACTCGCTCAACGTGGGAAACGCGGCGGTGCTGATGCTGTACGAGGCGTTCTACCAGCAGGAGCCAAGCCGGTTCCGCGGCGCCAGGACCACGGACGGCTGAAGGTCTGGCGGCGGAGATAGTGCGTCAACCCGATGGACTATGAAGCAGCAGCGGGACGGCTGCACGGACAGTCGGCGCGTGCAGAACCATGGACCATGCACTAAAATGGGGTGAAGAGGCGACTTTACCAGGGGGAGAACATGGCTACACAAACGATGACCGAGTCACAGCAGATAGCTCCGAAGAAGACGCAGCGGCAGTATGTGCGCTTTGCGTTTTACCAGGCGACGCCCGCGTATCGGACGCTCGATATGGAAGGCAAGGAGCGCGCGCGGGAGGAATTCATCACCATCCTGGAAGACCTCGCGGACGACGGCTTCGTCCGGATCTATAGCACCGTCGGCACGCGCTCTGACGCGGACCTGTTGATTTGGCACGTGAGCGGTAATCTCGACGTGATCCATCAGGGCGCAGCGCGGATGAACGCCTCGGAGCTTGGCCGGTACCTGGAACTGACGCATAACTTCCTCTCGATGACAAAGCGATCCATCTACGTGGACAAGCACGTCCACCAGGGGCAGGAGGGCCGCCGGACCCGTATCCGCCCCGCGAATATGCGGTAGCTGTTCGTGTACCCGTTTGTGATGTCAGGGCAGTGGTACCTGCTGTCCAAGGAGGAGCGGCAGCGGATGATGGACACCCACATTGAGGTGGGCCATCGCTACCCGCGTGTGCGCCTGAACACCACGTACTCCTTCGGCCTCGACGATCAGGACTTCGTCGTCGCGTTCGAGACGGACGAACCGGCGGACTTCCTAGACCTGGTGATGGACCTGCGCGAGACCGAGGGTTCGCTGTACACCGTGCGCGATACGCCGATCTTCACGTGTATCTCCCAGGAGCCGCAGGCCGCGTTCGATGCATTGGGCTAGCCCACCCTGGCGGCAGCTACGCCGAGGACACTGGTCACCGTGCGACTCCCTGCCACTCCGATCGCAGGCTCAGGACCGGCTCTGAGTTCGCGCGTCCGTGTCATGCTGGGTCTGCGAACGATCTCATTACTTCCTGCCCAACATCTCACGCACACAGAAGCAGCGGAGAACGAACCCTGCGAGCGTCTTCCGCCGTCGCTGTGTCGCTCCAGCAGCCGCGCCGTCCCTGGTCCACAACTTGCACGTGCGTACAGAGAACAATATCACGGGAGGTAAGGTTTTGCAGACACAGCAACTCGGCAACACGGACTTGGAGATCACACCCATTGGCTTCGGTGCGTGGGCCATTGGCGGCGGTGAATGGTCCGGCGGCTGGGGCTCGCAGGACGATCAGGAAAGCATCGCCGCGATCAACCGCGCGCTAGATCTTGGCATCAACTGGATTGATACCGCCGCAATCTACGGCCTTGGGCGCTCGGAGCAGGTGGTCGGCAAGGCGCTGCAAGGTCGCTCGGAGCGGCCGTACATCTTCACGAAGAGCACGTTGCGCTGGAAGGAAGACCGCAGCGTCTACAACTCCATGAAGGAGATTCGCCAGGAGTGTGAGGAAAGTCTTCGCCGATTAGAGACGGACGCCATAGATCTGTACCAGATTCATTGGCCCAATCCCGACGAGGACCTCGAAGAGGGCTGGACTGCTATGGCAGACCTCCAAAAGGAGGGGAAAGTGCGGTGGATCGGGGTCTCGAACTTCGACATCGCACAGTTGAAGCGCGCACAGGGCATTGCACCGGTCTCCAGCCTCCAGCCACCTTTTCACCTGCTGAAGCCAGGTGTCCAGGACGAGATTCTGCCGTACTGCCTCAACCAGGGGATCGGCGTCATCAACTACTCACCGATGGCCTCCGGCCTGCTGGCCGGTAAGATGACGAGCGAGCGCATCGAGAACATGCCAGATGACGACTGGCGTAAGAACTCGGACGAGTTCACGGAGCCGAACCTGAGTCGCAACCTGGAGCTGGTCGAGCTACTGAAAGGCATCGGTGAGCGGCACAGTCGCTCCACGGGGGTGGTCGCGATAGCGTGGACCTTGCACAACCCGGCGGTGACCGGTGCGATCGTTGGCGCGCGCCGACCGGGTCAGGTCGACGAGATCATTGACGCGGCGGAGTTCCGCCTCTCTGACGACGAGTTCGCAGAGATAGAGGCTTTCCGTCAGCAGATGGCCAGCAAGCCGCCGGACGCCACGGTCTAACTGCCGGGCGGGTACGAGTTCAGGTACCCGCGGATCAAGGTTTCATAATCTACGGACAACGAAGGGGTGGCTTGGGTTACTCCCTTCGTCGTTGTGACTCCAAGATTTCGAGCCTTCCGGGTTCGCTAACGCCAACTAGTACGAACTCTGGTTAGCCCGCATTTTTCACGAGCAGCCCGTGTGTAGGGGGCGAACCTCGTGTTCGCCTATGGGCCGCGCGGGCGAACACGAGG